>WFXX01000242.1 GCA_015490395.1 Gammaproteobacteria bacterium
GCCGCCCCCCGCGGCGGCCTGCTCCAGCCAGCCGTAGCCCCGCGCCTCCAGCTCCAAGGCCAGCTCGCGGCCGCCGGAGCGCACGATGCGCCCGCCGGCCAGCACGTGCACCCGGTCGGGGACCACGTGCTCCAGCAGCCGCTGGTAATGGGTGACCAGGATGAAGGCCCGGTCGGGGCCGCGCAGGCCATTGACGCCCTCGGCCACCAGCTTCAGGGCGTCGATGTCCAGCCCCGAGTCGGTCTCGTCCAGGATGGCCAGGCGGGGCTCCAGGAGGGCCAGCTGCAGGATCTCGTTGCGCTTCTTCTCGCCCCCGGAGAAGCCCTCGTTCACCGCCCGGTGCAGGAACGGCTCGTCCAAGCCCACCAGGGCCAGGCGCCGGCGCACCAGCTGCAGGAAGTCCATGGCATCGAGCTCCGGCTCGCCCCGGGCCCGGCGCACCGCGTTCACCGCCGCCTTGAGCAGGTAGACGTTGCTCACGCCGGGGATCTCCACCGGGTACTGGAAGGCCAGGAAGACCCCCGCCCGGGCCCGCTCCTCGGGGCTCAGGGCCAGCAGGTCCCGGCCCTCGAAGCGGACCTCGCCCTCGGTGACCTCGTAGCCCGGCCGCCCGGCCAGGACGTGGGCCAGGGTGGACTTGCCCGAGCCGTTGGGGCCCATGATGGCGTGCACCTCGCCGGCGCACACCTCCAGGTCCAGGCCGCGCAGGATGGGCCGGCCGTCCACGGCCACGTGCAGGTTGCGGATGCTGAGCATGGGTGTGGTTTCCGTCCGGTCGGTCATGGTCTGCGCGGCGGGCTCAGCCCACGGCCCCCTCCAGGCTCACGCCCAGCAGGTTCTGGGCCTCCACGGCGAACTCCATGGGCAGCTCCTTGATGACCTCCTTGCAGAAGCCGTTGACGATGAGGGAGAGGGCGTCCTCGGCGGCGATCCCCCGGGACTGGCAGTAGAAGAGCTGCTCCTCGCTCACCCGGGAGGTGGTGGCCTCGTGCTCCACCCGGGCGGTGGGGTTGGCCACCTCCAGGGTGGGGAAGGTGTGGGCCCCGCAGCGCGAGCCCAGCAGGAGGGAGTCGCACTGGGTGTAGTTGCGCGCCCCCTCGGCGCCCGGGAGGATCTTCACCAGCCCGCGGTAGGTGTTCTGCCCCCGGCCGGCGGAGATGCCCTTGGAGACGATGGTGGAGCGAGTGTGCCGGCCGATGTGGATCATCTTGGTGCCGGTGTCGGCCTGCTGCCGGTGGTTGGTGAGGGCTACCGAGTAGAACTCGCCCACCGAGTGGTCCCCCTCCAGGATGCAGCTGGGGTACTTCCAGGTGATGGCCGAGCCGGTCTCCACCTGGGTCCAGGAGATGCGCGCGTTGCGCCCACGGCAGTGCCCGCGCTTGGTGACGAAGTTGTAGATGCCGCCGCGCCCCTCCTCGTCGCCGGGATACCAGTTCTGCACCGTGGAGTACTTGATGTGGGCATCCGCCAGGGCCACCAGCTCCACCACCGCGGCATGGAGCTGGTTCTCGTCGCGCATGGGGGCGGTGCAGCCCTCCAGGTAGCTGACGTAGCTGCCCTCGTCGGCGATGATCAGGGTGCGCTCGAACTGCCCGGTCTTGGCCGCGTTGATGCGGAAGTAGGTGCTCAGCTCCATGGGGCAGCGCACCCCCTTGGGGACGTAGACGAAGGAGCCGTCCGAGAACACGGCCGCGTTGAGGGCGGCGAAGAAGTTGTCCCCGGGGGGCACCACCGACCCCAGGTACTGCTCGACGAGCTCCGGATAGCGCTGCACGGCCTCGGAGAAGGGGCAGAAGATCACGCCGTGCTCGGCCAGCTGCTCCTTGAAGGTGGTGGCCACGGAGACCGAGTCGAAGACCGCGTCCACCGCCACCCCGGCCAGGCGCTCGCGCTCGTGCAGCGGGATGCCCAGCTTCTCGTAGGTCTCCAGGAGCTTGGGGTCCACCTCGTCCAGGCTCTTGGGCGCGTCCGGCCGGCGCTTGGGGGCGGCGTAGTAGCTGATGGCCTGGTAGTCGATGGGCGGGTACTCGGCCTTGGCCCAGTGGGGCTCGGCCATCTCCCGCCAGAGCCGGTAGGCCTTCAGGCGCCACTCCAGCAGGAAGGCCGGCTCCTTCTTCTTGCGCGAGAGGCGCCGGATCACGTCCTCGTCCAGCCCGGGCGGGAAGGTCTCGGCCTCGATGTCGGTCACGAAGCCGTGCCGGTACTCGCGCCGGATGAGGGCGTCGATGTGCTGCTCCGCCATGGTCCTGGTGCTCCGTCTCTGGCCGCTGCGCCGCGGCGCTCAGCCCCCCCCGGCGCGGGCCGGGGGATGGTAACGCAGGGGCCGGGCCCCCGGGGGCGGCCCGGCGAGGCCCTCGGGCCGGGCCAGATCCGCCAGGGAGACCTCCTCCAGGGCCCGCTGCACCGCCTCGTTGATGCGCCGCCAGTTGCCCCGCACCGCGCACGAGGGCTCCTGCTCGCAGCTGCCCTGGCCCTGGCTGCACTCGGTGAGGGCGATGGGCCCCTCGATGGCCGCCACGATGCTGGCCACGGAGATCTCCTCCGGGGGCCGCGCTAGGCCGTAGCCGCCCTTGGCCCCCCGGTGGGAGACCAGGAGCCCGCCCTGCACCAAGGCCTTGAGCACCTTGCTCACCGTAGGCAGGCTCAGCCCCAGCTCCGCTGCCAGCTCGCTGGCGCTGTGCCAGCGCCGCCCGTGCCGGGCCAGGTGGGTCATGAGCACCGTGCCATAGTCGGTGAGCTTGCCTAGGCGCAACACGGACGGCCTCCCGCCGCTTGCAACGGCCTAGAATGCGTACTAGTTTGGTACTGATTGTGCGTGCTGTCAACGGCCTCAGGGCCAACGTGAAGGGGGCGGGACGCCGTGGCCTGCCGAAGGGGCTAACATGAGTGGCCCCTACAGAGAGGCGGCAAAGGGAATGGAGACAGAGGAGACGCCCATGGGGGAACCGAGCCAGGACGGGCCCGCCGGCCCGGGTCCCTCTGCTGCCCGGCCCCTGGCCGGGCGGCGGGTGGCGGTGCCCGAGAGCCGGGAGCTGGACCTGTTCGCGCGCATGCTGGAGGAGCGGGGCGCGCGCACCCTGCGCTGCCCCTTGGTCTCCATCCTGGACGCCCCGGACCCGGCCCCGGTGGAGGCCTGGATCCGCCGCCTGGTGGAGGGACGCATGGAGGACCTGGTGCTGCTCACCGGCGAGGGCGTGCGCCGGCTGCTGGGCTTTGCCGAGCGGGCCGGGCTGCGGAAGGCCTTCGTGGCGGCCCTGGGGAGGGTGCGCACCATCACCCGCGGCCCCAAGCCCGCCCGCGCCCTGCGGGAGCTAGGCCTGAAGCCGGTGGTGCAGGCCCCCGCCCCCACCACCGAGGGGGTGATCACGGCCC
>WFXX01000243.1 GCA_015490395.1 Gammaproteobacteria bacterium
GCAGCGTCAGATGTGTATAAGAGACAGTCCCCGGGCCCCCGCCGTCCTCGTCCAGGGAGAAGACCATCCCCTTGCCGGTCTCACGGGCGTAGATGGCCAGCACCGCCCGCGGAGGGAAGCGCACCTCCATGGCCCGCCCAGCGAAGCGGGCGCTGAAGCGGATCTCCTCGTTGCCCAGATCCAGGCCCCGGACCGCCTCCGGGCTGACGTTGAGCACGATCTGCCCGTTCTGCACGTAGGAGCGGGGGACCTCCACGCCCTCGACGTCCGCCGCCACCACCAGGTGGGGGGTGCAGCCGTTGTCCACGATCCACTCATAGAGGGCCCGCAGCAGGTAAGGCCGGCTGGGGCTCATGCGCACGTCCATGGCCCCCAAGCCTACACGAAGGACAGGGCTGGAAAGAAGCGGCGCCCGCCCCCCGGGGAGGGGGCGGGCGCCTGGAGTATGGCCTCCGCGGGGGGCCTCAGAAGGGGGTGAGGATCTTGCGGGCGTGCAGGGGCTGCACGGGACGGTTGTTGGCCTCCATCACCTCCCGGAAGCGGCGGATCTGCTCCGCCGAAACCTCCACCGGCTCCCGCAGCACCAGCCAGCGCACCCCCTCGGAGCAGGGCGGGGTGGTCAGCGAGCCGCTGTAGCGGAAGTAGCTGCGGTCCTCCGGCAGCAGGGCGTTGACGTCCAGGCTCACCTTCTCCGCCCGGGCCTTGCCTCCGGCCTGCTCGGGCATGTGCTCCCACACCGCGGCCAGGGCTGGGTTCTCCTCGCCCTCCTTCAGGAAAACCCCCACCACTGCCAGGTGACCATCGGCGCTACGGTGCACCAGGTGCATCTCCAGCGGATAGTGCTTGCCCCCCACGGTGTGCTCGCTGGGGCCGTGGAAGTGGAACTGCAGCAGTCGGAAGCTCTGGCCGTCCACCATGATGGCCCCGCCGCCCCGGTTGACCTGGATGGTGTGGCCGTTGTTGATCACCTCCAGGGGCTCGGCCCCGTAGTCGAAGGTGATGGGCTGGAGGCGTGCCTCCACCACCGGCCCGATGTCGATGGGCGATTGGTTCTGGCCGATCTTGCAGAGGATGTACTCGTCCTTGAGATCGCCCCAGTGGGCCGGGCCGCCGGCGCCGGTGTAGCCCCAGTGGACGCCGCCGTGATGGCCCGGGGCCTTGCCCGCCATCTGGGCCTTCATGGCGGCCATGCCCTCGTGCTCCGGCTCCTCCTGGTGACCCTCGCTGGCGCCGGCCCCCCCTGCCAGGCCCAGGGCCCCCAGCAGGACCAGCACCCTCCATGCGCTCGCGGTTCTTGTCATCATGGTGGTTCCCCTCCGTTGCATCCACTCGCCCGCGCGCGGGCGCGGGCCGCATCATTATCCGGGTTTGCGGGTACGGCGCCAGCCTCGGCCCATCAGGCAGCCGCCCCATGAGGCACCGACCCAGTCAAGGCGCGTGGCCGAGCCAGGGCAGCGAGCACACCCCGTAAAGCCCGCCAGCAGCAAGGATGCCAAGCTACTCTCCGCCACGCGCAAGGCCTCGCTCACGCATAAACGAGGGGTCGCTCCACCAGGGGAGCCATCGCTGGGAGCCCATCCTGCAGCACCCGGCGGCCGCCTCCCGGCGAGCGCCCGCTGAGCCCTCCAGCGCTCCCAACAAGGCGACAGAGGATACCCCTCCGCTCGATGCAGTGCGGATAGCGACGCACCCGGGCTGGAGAGCACCGGATGTGATCTCAGACCGCCCATGGCCAATGAGCGCTCGAGCCTGCGAGCCACATCAGGGTGGAGCACTTGCGGGCAGGAGCCCTCGGCCAAGAGCTCGTGGCCATCTCCGCCACCCCGGCCCCCACCCCTTTGCTCCACTAGCGCGAGTCGGGCGAGGTGGCTGGGGCCAGGCCGATCGTGTGCAGCCGCTCCTCGCTGGCCTGCTTAAGGCCGTGGTCACCACCGCCTGCCTCCCGTCCTATCCGGGGAAGACCTCGGGAGCGGTCGGGACGGTCACCACCCAGGCTCAGGCGCGGCCAGCACGGCGCAGGCGGGCGTAGGCGGCCTGCACCGCCTGGGCCTGCTCCAGGGCCCGGCGGGCCCCGATCCGGTCCAGGCCCCGGGCGGCCGCCTTGTCCGGATGGTAGCGGCTCATCAGCCTGCGGTAGGCCCGGCGCACGGCCTCTGGGCCGGCCCCGGGCTCCAGGCCCAGGGTACGATAGGCCTCCTCCAGCCCAGCCACTCCTGGACGCCCGCGGGGGCGGGCGCTAGCGGCGGCCTCACGTTCCAAGCGGGCCCGCTCGGCCTCGCTCAGCCCCAAGGCCTCGGCCAGCTGGTCCAGCAGGCGCCGCTGGGCCGGGTGTGGGGGACCATCGGCGAAGGCGCAGCCCGCCTGCAAGAAATAGTGCAGCGACAGTGCCTCCTCCCTGCCGCGGCAGGCCTCCCGCAGGGCCCGGGCGGCGGAGGCCGCCTCATAGGCCGGATCCCTCCCCTGGGCGAAGAGCCGTCGGGCCTCGGCCCGCAGCGGCCCCGGCACCCCCAGCCGCCGCAGGGCCTCCCGGGCCCAGGCCACCTCGGCCTCGGAGACCCACCCGTCGGCCTTGGCCATCCGACCCAGGGTGGCGAAGACCGTGCGGAAGAAGACCACCGAGGGCGGATCCCGGCGCAGCCGCACCACCCGCCCCCGCAGCCTTCGGTCCAGATCGTGGCCCAGGATGAGGCCAGCCAGGGCCCCTAGGGCACCGCCCAGGAGCAGGCCCGCGGCCCCGCCGACCAGTTTTCCCCAGCCCAGCCTGCCGCGCCAGGATCCCATGGCCGTGCGATCATATCAGGGCAACCGGGGCAGCCGCCCCGGAGGGGCGACGATCCGGGATGGGCAGCTGCGCGGCCGACGAGACCCACCGACGCTTCCTGGAGCAGGCCTTCGAGCGCCTGGGGCTGGCAGGCGACCTACGCCGCCTGCCCCTCGCCCCCTCCCGCGAGACCCGGATGAGCATCCCCATGAAGCTGCGCCGGGAGGGCCGGGAGAGAGTGCGCGTCTACACCGGCTTCGGGGTGCAGCACAAGCACGCCCGCGGGCCCTTCGAGTCCGGAGCACCGTGAAGGAGCAACGCCGCATGCCTCAGCAGGGTCCGCCCGAGCTCACCGTCGCCGGGGCCGGCCCCGCCGGCCTGGCCGCGGCCATTCGGGCCGCCCGGGCCGGCTGGCGGGTGACCGTCTACGAGCGCCGGCCCGAGGTGGGGGCCCGCTTCCACGGCGACCTCCAGGGCCTGGAGAACTGGAGCACCGCGGGCGATGTGCTGGAGGAGCTACGCACCTGGGGCATCGAGCCGGCCTTCCGGCATCATCCCTTCCGCGAGGTGACGGTCTTCGATCCCGCGGGGCAGGCCCACCGCTGCCGGGGGCGGCGCCCTCTGTTCTACCTGGTGCGGCGGGGCCCGGAGCCGGAGAGCCTGGACCAGGCCCTGCGCCACCAGGCCGAGGCCCTGGGGGTGCGCCTGCACCTGGGCCGGCCCGCCCCACCGCCCGCGGGCTGGCGCATCCAGGCCCACGGCCCCCGGAGCGGGAACGTGATCGCCCTGGGCCTGGTCTTCGAGACCGAGGCCCCCGACGGCTGCTGGGCCGCCGCCTCGGACCGCCTGGCCCCCAAGGGCTACGCCTACCTCCTGGTGGCCGGGGGGCGGGGCACGGTGGCCGCCTGCCTCTTCGCCGACTTCCACCGCCGCCGGGAGTGCCTGGCGGCCACCCTGGCCTTCTTCCGGGAGCGCCTGGGCCTGGGCACCGCGCGCCTCCCCATGGAGCGGCCCCGCCCCTTCGGGGGGACGGGCCTCTTCGCCCCCGCCGACCGGGCGGCGGCCGGCCCCGTGCTGCGGGTGGGCGAGGCCGCCGGCTTCCAAGATGCCCTCTTCGGCTTCGGCATCCGCTACGCCATGCGCTCGGCCGTGCTGGCGGTGGATGCCCTGCTCACCGGCGAGCCCGAGCGCTACGAGCGCGCCTGGCGCCGCGCCCTGGCCCGGCGCTTCCGGGCCGCGGTGGTCAACCGCTACTTCTACGAGCGGCTGGGAGATGGCGGCTACGGCGGCTTCCTGCGGGCCGTGGCCGCCGCCCCCGACGTGCGGCGCTGGCTGCGCCGCTACTACGGCCCCTCCCTCTGGAAGGACCTGGCCTATCCCCTGGTCCGCTCCCGGGTGCGCCTCTTGGCGCGGGGGCCCTAGGCGATGGGGGCCCTGGCGCGCCTGGTGCGTATCCTCGGGGCCCTGACCGGCTACGGGCTCTGGTGGGCCCTGGTGCGGGCCGGCTGGCTGCGCCCCCGCCAGGGCCCTGGGGAGCGGCTGCGGGAGGTCCTCCAGGGCCTAGGCACCACCTTCGTCAAGCTGGGCCAGGCTCTGAGCCTCCGGGCCGATCTGCTGCCGCCGGACTACGTCCGCGCCCTGCAGGGCCTCCAGGACCGGGTGCCCCCCTTCCCCGGGGCGCTGGCCCGGGCCGAGGTGGAGGCCGCCCTGGGCCGCCCCGTGGAGGCCCTCTTCGAGCGCTTCGAGGACGAGCCCCTGGCGGCGGCCTCCATCGCCCAGGTGCACCGGGCCCGGCTGCGGGACGGACGCCGGGTGGTGGTCAAGGTGCGCCGTCCGGGCATCGTGGCCCAGGTGCGGCGGGACATGCGCCTGCTGCTTTGGACGGTGCGCCTGGCCGCGGCCCTCTTCCCCGTGCTGGAGCGCTACCGGCTCCCGGCGGTGGTGCGGGAGATCGCCGCCGAGCTGCACAAGGAGCTGGACCTGCGCCGCGAGGCCCGCAACATGCGCCTCTTCGCCGAGGCCCTGCGGACCGTGCCCGGGATCCACGTCCCCCAGGTGATGGACGAGCTCTACGCCGAGTCGGTCATCGTCCAGGAGGAGAGCCTGGGGGTGCGCATCGACCACCCCTCGGTGCGCGGTCGGGGGCCGCGCCTGGTACGGGTGCTGCTGGACGCCTACCTGCACCAGATCCTGGTCCTGGGGGCCTTCCACGGCGACCCTCATCCCGGCAACCTCTACGTGCTCCCCGACGGGCGGCTCTGCCTGCACGACTTCGGCATCGTGGGCAGCCTAGACCCAGCCACCCGCAGCGCCCTGGCCGGCTACCTCCAGGCGCTGCTCTCCCGGGACAGCGCCTGGCTCCTGGACGCCTACCTGGAGCTGGGCGTGGTGGAGGGGAGCGTGGACCGCGTGGTGCTGCGCCAGCGGCTCCACGAGCTGCTGCAGGAGTATGCGGGCCTGCCCATGCGCGACTGGTCCCTGGCCGAGATCCTGGCGCGCACCGCCCGCATGGGCCTGCTGCACAACGTGCGCCTGCCCCACCACCTGATGGTGCTGGCCCGGGCGGTGCTGCTGCTGGAGAACGACGCCCGCATCCTGGACCCCGCCTTCGACCCGGTGGGCTACCTGGTGACCCGGGGCCGGGAGGTGGCCGCCGCGGCCGTGCAGCGCGGGGCCGAGGAGGCTGCCCGCCGGCGCCTGCGCCACGAGGCGGCCCTGGCCCTCCACCAAGCCCCCGAGCAGCTGGCCGAGACCCTAGCCGCGGCCCGGCGTCGGGGCTGGCGGCTCCCGGTGGACCTCCGAGGCCTGGAACAGCTGGAGGACCACATCGACCGGGCCAGCAACCGGGTGGCCCTGGCCCTGGTGACCCTGGGCCTGTACATTGCCGCCTCCCTGCTCGCCGCCCTGGAGGGAGGCGCCCGCCTCCTGGGCCTGCCCCTGCCCGCCCTGCTCCTCTTCGCCCTGGCCCTATGGTTCACCCTGCGCCTGGTGCGGGGCATCGCCCGCTCCGGCCAGCTCTAGCATCTTCCTCTCCCTTGCGTCCCCCGTCCACCCGCTTGCGCGCGGCTCCATGCCGGATCCGCCTTGCGCTAGGTCCGGCCATGGGCTAAAGCCCTAGCAAAAAGGGACGCTAGTGATGGGGCACCCCTTTCAGGGGCATGGAACCGAGCAGAAGGAGAGCAACATGCGTTTGACGGAGGAAAGTCGCAGGCATCCCGCACCCCGCGCGTGGACCCGCGCCTTGGCCGCCGCGGCCCTGGCCGTGGGGGCCCTGGCCAGTCTGGCGCCCGAGGCCGGGGCCATCCCCGCCTTCGCGCGCAAGTACCAGGCCAACTGTGCCCTGTGCCACACCAACGAGCCGCGCCTGACCACCTTCGGGCAGCAGTTCAAGGAGAACGGCTACCAGATGCCTGGGACCGCCGACGGCGACACCCACGGCAAGCAGCGCCTGGAGGGGCCCCAGGGGCCGGTGACCCTGGACACCCTCTCCCAGATCATGGCAGTGCGCTTCCGCGGGGACATCCTCCACCCCTCCTTCCGGGAGGAGAAGGATGCCATGCGGGAGGAGGGCGTCACCGGGCAGACCGACTTCTCCACCGCCCCCACCATCGTCAACCTCTTCTTCGGGGGCACGGTCAAGGCCAACCTGAGCTACTTCTCCGAGGTGGAGTACAACAGCCAAGAGGACCACTTCGGCTTCGAGCGGGTCTACCTGCTGTTCTCCAACTTAGGTGGACCCTCCCGGGCCAACGTGCAGGTAGGCAACTTTGACCCGTCCGGGCTCTACGTCTTCCCCACCCATCGCCAGCAGATCAACCCCATCGGGCCGGAGGCCGACAGCAGTGCCTTCCCGCCCACCATCAACCGGATCCCGGTGCTGCCCCTGGCCTTCGCGGCCAAGATGTATGGGTTGACGCTGGGCAAGGCCTATGAAGGCGCCGAGGGTTACGCCATCCTGCCCTTCCAGCCCTTTCTGTACAACGCGCCCAGCCAGAACGGCCTGGCCCTCTACGGACGGCCCCTGGGGGCTGGCAGCCCCTTGTTCCTGCAACTCGGGGTCTCCCAGCAGCCCCGGGCCTCCGGCATCGGCAGGAGCAAGCGCTACGACGTGTACCTGATGGGACGCTACGACTTCACCGTCGGGGGCGCCGAGTGGCAGGTGGGGGCCTTCTACCACAAGGCCCCGGGGGCGGCGGTGGCGACTCTCAACATGAGCGGGAACATGGTCTACGCCGACCGGCCCACGGACCTGGACCGCTGGGGCGTGGGGGCCCGGGTGCGCTTCGGCGATTGGGACGTCTATGGCACCTACGTAGCCGATAGCATGGACAGGCCCAGCTTCACCGGGAACATGATGGCCGCCACCTCCACCTGGGAGACCAGCGCTGCGGGGCTTAGTCTGGAGGCGGACTGGCGGCTACACCCCGAGTGGATGCTGGCCCTGCGCTACGACTGGATGTCGCCTGGCGGGCTGAGCCGGCTGCCCAAGATGGCCGACCCGGCCCAGACTCAGCTCAACGTGGACACCCAGTTCATCGCCCCCATGATCAAGTACTATCCCCGCCCCAACATCGGGCTCTACGCCCGGGCCCACCTCAACTTGACGGGAGACAAGCAGCTGCCCAACGGGGGTCCCTTCGACGGCAGCACCCATCCGGCCTCCAACCTGGAGAGCGTCCTGGCCTTGGGCGTGGACATGGCCTTCTAGAGGGACCGCCTAGGAGAGGCGCGAGCCTCTCGCCCGAGGGGCCGCCCCCCGGCGGGGCGGCCCTTCCTTTTCAGCGCAAGGGAGGCGGGGCATCGTCGCCGGCCAGCAGCCTCAGGGTCTCCTCGTAGCGGCGGTCCACGTCCTCCGTGACCGCCTCCACCACCCCGGGATCGAGCTCCGCCAGGTCCCAAGCGCGGTCCCCGGCCAGGTCCTCCTCGGGGAGGGGCTCGCCGGAGGAGCCCAGGCCCATGAGGTCGGCGATGCGGTCGGCCAGGTGCACCACAGCCACATCCCGGGGATCCACCGGGGCCCGCTCCGGCTCGTGGTGGAAGGCCGCCGCCTCCTGCAGGTGCTCCGGGAGCTTCCACTTGCGCATCAGCTCGCAGCCCACGGCGCCATGGTCGAAGCCCATCACCGCCCGCTCGGCCAAGTAGATGGGCTGGCGCTCGTGGCGGGCCCGCAGCAGGGCCTCCCGGGCCAGCTCGGGGAGCTTGTTGTAGACGATGAGGGCGCCGATGTCGTGGAGCAGCCCGGCCACGAAATGCCGCTCCTTGAGATGCTCGCCCCGCTGAGCAGCCAGGGCGCGGGCGGCCAGGCCGCAGCCGATGCTGTGCCGCCAGAAGTCGTCCATGGTCACCAAGTCGTTGGGCAGCCCCTTGAACAGCCGCACCACGCAGGTGGCCAGGATGAGCTCCCGCAGCTCACGGGTGCCGATGACAGTGATGGCCCGGGAGACGGTCTCGATCTGGGAGGGAAAGCCGTAGAAGGCGCTGTTGGCGATGCGTAGCAGGCGCGCGGTAAGCCCCGGATCCTTCTCCAGCACCCGCCCGATGTCTGCCGCCGAGTAACGGGGGCTGTCGATCATCTCGGCCACGCGGTGGTAGACCTCGGGCAGGGAGGCCACCTCCACCGCCCCGGCCACCAGCTCCCGCGGCGTCACCCCGGATATCGTGCCGAAGACGTCCTCGTCCGCCTCGCCCATCTGCCTCCCCTCCC
>WFXX01000244.1 GCA_015490395.1 Gammaproteobacteria bacterium
CTCCGAGGCCCGCCGCCTCATCCAGGGCGGGGGCGTGCGCGTGGACGGCCGGACCGTGGCCAGCCACGAGGAGCGGGTGGGGCCGGGCGACCTCCTCCAGGTGGGCCGGCGCCGCTTCCTGCGCCTGGTGGCCCGGGGCCAGGAGGCCGCGGGGGGCTGAGCGCCGTGGGGCGCCTCGCGGCCGCCGCCCCATGGCTCCTGGCGGGGGCGCTCCTGGGCGTCTACTCGGGCCCCGTCCCGGCCTCCCTGGCCGGTCCCGCCGCGTCGGCTCCCGACCTCGGGGCGCTGCTCCAGGCCTATCGCGAGCGGCGGCCGGCGGTGGAGGCCCCGGCCCTGTCCCCGGAGGAGGCCCGCCGCTGGCAGCGCCGCTGGCTCCGGGCCCAGGCCGCCCGCCTGGGGCCTCCCGTGGGCTACAAGGCGGCCCTCACCAGCCCCGCGGCGCAGCGCCGCTTCGGCGCCGCCGGCCCCGTCTGGGGCGCCCTGTTCCGGCCCATGCTCCGCCCCGGCCCCGAGGCGGTGGTGCGCCTCGGCGAGGGCGCCCGCTTGCTGGTGGAGGCCGATCTCCTGGTGCGGGTGGGCGACCCGGCGGCCCTGGCCGCCGCCCGCACCCGGGAGGCGCTGGCCGAGGCGCTCGATGCCGTCCTGCCCTTCGTGGAGCTGCCCGACCTCCTCTTCGCCCCCGGGGTGCCGGTGGACGCGGCCCTGATCGCCGCCACCGGCGCCGGGGCCCGGCTGGGCGTGGTGGGCGAGCCGGTCCCCCTCCGGGGGAGCGGGGCCCAGCGGGCGGCCAGGCTCGGTGCCGTGCAGGTCGCCGTGCGCGACGGGGAGGGCCGGTTCCTGGGCCACGGCTCCGCCGGGGCCCTCCTGGGTCATCCCCTGGAGGCGGTGCGCTGGCTGCGCGATGCCCTGGCCGCCGAGGGCATCGCCCTGGAGCGGGGCCAGCTCCTGTCCCTGGGTACCCTGGCCCGCCCCGTGCCCGCCCGCCAGGGCCTGGTGGTGCGGGCCACCTACCGGGGCCTGGATCCCGCCGGCCCCGTCACCCTCACCGTGCGCCTCCTCCCCTGAGCGGGGGCGCGTGGCCAAGGCCCCCCCCATCCGCTACCATAGCGGCCCCCGGAGAGGTGCCGTAGCGGTCGAACGGGGCGGACTCGAAATCCGTTGTGCGGCCTCGCCGCACCGAGGGTTCGAATCCCTCCCTCTCCGCCAGCTCGCCGCTGGGGTGCGGCGCCCCCGTGCGTTGGATACGCTCGCCGGCCTTGGCTGTTGCTGCGGCATCCCTTGGAAGGTTACCTTTCGGCCCCGTCGTTGGAGCGGCCGATGGTGGGCTCGCCCGGTCACCGGTGCCTCTCCCCTGCCCCGGAGGGCTGCGTAGCCTGCACGGTCGGTCCGGAGCTGGCATCATTCGCCTTGGCCTCGCCCGCGCGGCTAGCTATGCGCAGGGCGGGCCGCTCTGGCAGGAAAGCGGGGAAGGCGCAGGCGTGAGGGGAAGGGATGCCGAGGCCGTCGGCGCGGCGGAGGCCCTGGCCCGGCTGCGGGAAGGCAACCGGCGCTTCGCGGCGGGGGAGGGGCGCTTTGCCGACCGTTGCCGGCCGGAGCGGCGGCGGGCCCTGCTGGAGGGGCAGCGGCCCTTCGCCGCGGTGCTGGGCTGCGCCGACTCGCGGGTCCCTGCGGAGCTGATCTTTGACCAGGGCCTGGGGGACCTCTTCGTGGTGCGGGTGGCCGGCAACGTGGTGGGCCCCACCCAGCTGGGCAGCGTGGAGTTCGCCGTGGGAGCCCTGGGCACCCGGCTGGTGGTGGTGCTGGGCCACGAGCGCTGCGGGGCGGTGCAGGCCGCCCTGGAGGTCCACGGGGGGGCGGAGGCGCCCGCCTCGCCCCATCTGGGGGAGATCGTCGCCCGCATCCTGCCCGCCGTGGCCCGGGTGCAGCACGAGCCTGCCCCGGATCGGCTGGGGGCTGCGGTGCGCGCCAACGTCCGCCGCAGCGCCGCGGCCCTGCTGGAGGGCTCGCCCCTGCTGCGCCGGATGCAGGCCGAGGAAGGGCTGCAGGTGGTGGGGGCCGTCTACGACCTGGCCACCGGCCTCGTGACCTTCCTGGACGAGGCGGATGGCCCCCCCGCTCAATCC
>WFXX01000245.1 GCA_015490395.1 Gammaproteobacteria bacterium
GGGGTCATGGTCCCCGCCTCAGGTGGACCAGGCCTCGTCGGCCAGCAGCTTGTCCAGGTCCACCAGGATGAGCAGCTCGTTCTCCATGTTGCACACCCCGGAGATGAAGCGGGCCGACTCGTCGGTGCCCACGTTGGGCGGCGGCTCCACCTTGGCCGTGGGCACGTAGGCCACCTCGGAGACGCTGTCCACCAGCAAGCCCAGCACCTTGCGGTCGTGGTCGATGACCACGATGCGCGAGGCATCATCCACCTCCTTCGGCGGCAGGCCGAAGCGGGTGCGGGTGTCGATGACGGTGACCACGTTGCCCCGCAGGTTGATGATGCCCAGCACGTAGGGCGGCGCCCCGGGCACGGGGGAGATCTCCGTCACCCGCAGCACCTCCTGCACCTTGAGGACGTCCACGCCGTAGGTCTCCTCCCCCAGACGGAAGGTCACCCACTGGGTCACGTCCCCGTCCACGGCATGCTCCACCAGGCTCATGGCTCTCTCGCTCCCTCCCAGGCTCGCTCCGGCGCCGGCGGGCCGACGGCTCCAGGCCGGCACCATGGATCAAGCAGCTTTCATGCCAGGTCCCCCGCGGTCAGGGCATCCGGATCCACCAGGGCCCAGCGGGGGCAAGAGGCGGTGCCCAGCAGCCACGGGCGGCTGCGCCGCTCCCGCCGCCAGAGCACCCCCTCCGGCCGCCCCGGGGGGCCGGCCTCGTCGCAGGCCAAGGCGCGGCCGTCCCGCAGCAGCAGCCGCCAGGGCCCCGGCGGCAGGCCCCGGCCTGGGTGGCCCTCGGGAAAGACCTGGGGGGCCGGATGGAGCACCGGCACCTCCGCGGGCAACCGGTGGGCCGGCAGGGGCTCGCGGACACGCCCTGCGGGCACGGCCAGCCACAGGGTGCCCACTCGGAAGGGCCACCAGAGGCCCTCCTGCCCACCCTCCTCGGCGGCATGCCGACCCGGATCCTTCGGGGCGGCCTCCTCCGAGGAGGCCGCTGCCGGAGCTCGCTCCTGGGGGCCGGTCTCTGCCGGGGCCACCCGGCTGCTCCCGGGGGCCGTGCCGCTTTCCGCTTCCGGTCCTTCAGCCAGCAGCTCCTGCAGGTAGCCGGCCAAGGCCTCCCCGGCCGGCCGGCCCTCCCACGCCTCGCTCATCCTCCTCCGCTCCTTCGTGGTCGGCTCCTCCGACGCTCCCCTCTCCGTCTGCCTCATCCGGGGCCACCCCCTCGTCCGGGGCACCCAGGGCCTGCCGGGCCAGCTCCTGGGCCTCGGGGTCCGGGGCCGGGCGCCGCCCCGCCGCCTCGGGCAGCGCCAGCAGGGTCTCCACCAGGGCCCGGCAAGCCAGGGCCCCCCGGGAGCGGGGGGCGTAGGCCACCGGCGGGCGGCCCGCCCGGGCCGCGTCCCGGAAGCGGGTGTCCGCCGGCACCACCAGCTCCCAGAGGGCCTCCCCGTGCTCCTGTCGCAGCCGCTCCAGGGCCAGGCGCGCCGCCCGGGTGCGACGGTCGTAGAGGGTGGGGACGATGAGCCGCGGCAGGGGACCGCCCCGGGCCCGCTCCACCATTGCCAGGGTGCGCAGCATGCGCTCCAGGCCCTGCAGCGCCAGGTGCTCGGTCTGCACGGGCACCACCAGGAAGTCCGCCGCGGCGAGGGCATTGACCATGAGCAGGCCCAGGGCCGGGGGGCAATCCAACAGCGCGTAGTCGAAGCGGTGCCGTAGCCGGTCCAGGGCCCGGCGCAGCAGCACCCCCGCCCCCCGCCGCGTCCCTAGACGGCGGTCCACCGTAGCCAGGGCCGGGGAGGCAGGCAGGAGGGAGAGGCCCTCCCAGGCGGTGGGCAGAACCAGCTCCTCGGGAGGGGCCTGCTCCAGGAGCAGCTCGTAGGCGCTACGGTCCACGGCTTCGGGCTCCAGGCCCAGGTAGCTGGTGAGGGAGCCCTGGGGGTCCAGATCCGCCGCCAGGACCCGCATCCCCCGCTGGGCCAGGAGGGCGGCCAGGGCCACGGTCAGGGTGGTCTTGCCCACCCCGCCCTTCTGGTTGGCCACCGCCCAAACCCGGCAGCGGTCCGCGCCGCTCATGGCCTGCCACCTCCCACGGGCGGCGGCAAGGCCCCTGGGATCGGAACGGGCAGGGGCAACTGGATAGGCGGGGGCAACACCAGCGGGCCGCCGGGGGGCGGCGGAGCAGCCC
>WFXX01000246.1 GCA_015490395.1 Gammaproteobacteria bacterium
GTCTACCTCTTCGGCTCCCGGCTGGACGACGCCGCCCGCGGCGGCGACATCGACCTCCTGGTGGTGCTCCCGGGGGAGCCCGATGCGGGGAGGGCCGTGGCGGCCTCCCAGCTGGAGGCCGCCCTCCAGCGTCGCCTCGGAGGGCGCCAGGTGGACGTGATCCTGCTCACCCCACGCACCCCCCGCCGGCCCATCCACGAGCACGCCCTGCGCACCGGCGTGCGCCTCTGAGACCGCTTGCCGAAGGAGTCCTGGGCATGGAGGCGAGCGAACGGGAACGGCTGCGCAGGCTCCTCGATCTGGCCGGTCGGGAGCTGGAGCACCTGCGGCGCACCGACCGGCGCCTGTTTCCCCGCGGTCGTCCCTTGGACCCGGGCGATCTCCAGGATCTGGAGGAGGACGAGGACCTGTCCGAGCGCCTCGACGCCTTCGTGGCCCGCTTCGGCCGGCTCCAGGACACCCTGGGGGCGCGTCTCCTGCCCGCCTTCCTGCGGGCCATGGGCGAGGAGCCGGGGACCGTCCTGGAGAATCTCGACCGCGCCGAGCGCCTGGGCCTGCTCGCCTCCGCCGAGGCCTGGGACGCCATCCGCAAGCTGCGGAACCGGATGATCCCCGAGTACATCCATGGGTACGTGGACGACCCTGAGGAGCTGGCGGCGGCTCTGAACCAGGCCCACCGCTTCGTACCCCAGCTGGCCGCCTTCCTGGAGGCCTTGCGCGCCCGCCTGCAGGGCCGGCTCTGAGAGCGGGGCACCCTGCCCGCCCTGGGAAGGAGGCCCGTCCTCGCACACCCTCCCTCCCCCTGGGAGGGAGGGTTGGGGTGGGTGGGTCAAGACCAAGCTTGCGGCCCGCTCCCCGCCTCCCCACAATGCCCGTTGGGGCGCTGGCGGAGCGCCCCGAAGATGGCGGGGGCGAGACGTGGAAGACGGCCCGACGCTGGCCAGCGAGAGGCTCCGGGAGGCGCTGGAGGTGGCGGGGCACGAGGCCCGTCACCTGCGCTACAGCCTGGCCCGCATGGAGTCCGAGCCTCTGGATGCCGCCTGGGTGCAGGCCCTGGAGCAGGACCCGGCACGCGCCGAGCGCCTCGACGCCTTCGTGGCCCGCTACGGCCGCATGCACGACACCATGGGCGGGCGGCTGCTGCGCTGGCTCTTCGAGGCCCTCGCCGAGCGGCCCGAGACCCAGCTCGACCGGCTGCAGCGCGCCGAGGCCCTGGGGCTCATCGAGAGCGCGGCGCGCTGGATGGAGGCCAGCGCCCTCCGCAACCGGCTGATCCACGAGTACGTGAAGGACCCCGGGGAGCTGGCCGCCAGCCTCCGCCACGCCTGCCGCCATGCCCACATGCTGCTGGAGGCCTACGAGCGCATCGCTCGCTTCGCCGGGCAGCGCCTGGGCCTGGGGGTCGGCGGGGATGGCTGATACGGCCCCTGACCGAACGCCGCGGCTGGAGCCCGGGCAGCTCCGGGCCATCCGGGAGGAGGCGCGGCGGGCCTTCGGGGAGAGCGCCCGGGTGCTGCTCTTCGGCTCCAGGGCCCGGGGCGACCGGCGCGGGGGGGACATCGACCTCTGGGTCGAGACCGACCTCCCGGCGGGCGCGGCCTCCCTGGCGGGCGACCGCCTCTGGGCCGCGCTGCAGCGCCGCCTGGGCGAGCAGCGCATCGACATCGTGGTGCACCGGCGCGGCCGGCCCCTGCGCCCGGTGGACCGGGCGGCCCTCGCCGAGGGCATCGAGCTCTTGGGTCGAGCTGGAGACGACTGCGGACCGCAGGAGGAGGGGGCATGAACGCCAGAGCGTCCGCTCCCGTGCCCGACGAGCGCGAGCGGGCCCGGGTGGAGGAGCTGGCCCGCCAGGTCGCGGTGCTGGCCCGACGCGAGCTCGGCCCCCAAACCCGGGTCTGGTGGTTCGGGTCCTGGCCCGAGGGGCGGGCCCGGTCCCGCTCCGACCTGGACATCGCCGTGCTGCCCGATGAGACCGCCGGCCCCGAGGGGATGGCCCGCTTCCGGCAGGCCGTGGAGGACTTGCCCACCCTCTACCGCATCGACCTGGTGGACCTGCGCGAGGTGGGCGAGGCCTTCCGGCAGCGGATCCTAAAGCGGGGGCGGGTCCTGTGAGCGTGCGCCTGATCCAGCTGGGGAAGGCCCTGCGTCGCCTGCGGGAGGCGCTGGACCTGACCCCTTCCGACGTGGCGCGAGATGCCGCCATCCAGCGCTTCGAGTTCTGCGCCGAGCTGGCCTGGAAGGCCATCCAGGCCACCGCCAGGGAGATGGGCCGGGACTGCCGTTTCCCCAAGGACTGCCTCCGGCTGGCCTTCGAGGC
>WFXX01000247.1 GCA_015490395.1 Gammaproteobacteria bacterium
CTCCGTCTCAGCGCAGCCTGCGCCGGCGCACCACGCACCGCAGCCTGCCCCGGCCCAGCAGGGCCTCCACCTCCTCGCCGGGTCGCACCTCCTCGGCCCGCCGCACCACCTGCCCGTCGGTCCGGCGCACGATGGCGTAGCCCCGCTCCAGGGTGGCCAGGGGGCTCACCGCCTGCAGGGCCCGGCCCAGGGCCGCCAGGCGCTGCCGGCGCCCCTCCAGGACCTGGAGGGGCGCCCGGCGCAGGCGCCGGGCCAGGGCCTCCAGACGCTCCCCGTCCCGCCGGAGCCGCGCCCCGGGATGGTGGCGGTGCAGGCCGGCCTCAAGGGCGGCCAGGCGCTGGCGGGCTCCGTCGATCCGTGCCCGCACCGTCCGGCGCAGGCGCAGCTCCAGCTCGTCCAGCCGCTGGGCCCGGTCCTGGAGCCGCCGCCCCGGGTGCTGCACGGCCAAGCGCCGGTCCAGGCCCCGGTGCCGCTGGGCGAGCAGGGCCAGGCGCCGGCCCATGGCCGTCCGGAGCCGCTTGAGCCGCCCGTCCAGGGCGGCCAGGAGCCCGGCGGCGTCGGGGCTGATCATCTCGGCGGCCGCCGAGGGGGTGGGGGCGCGGCGGTCGGCGGCCAGGTCGGCCAGGGTCCAGTCGATCTCGTGGCCCACGGCGCTGACCACGGGGAGGCGGCAGGCCCGGATGGCCCGCACCACCGCCTCCTCGTTGAAGGCCCAGAGGTCCTCCAGGGAGCCGCCGCCCCGGGTCAGGATGAGCACGTCGCATTCGGCCCGCTCCGAGGCCAGGGCCAGGGCCCGGACGATGGCCGGGGCCGCCCCGGCCCCCTGCACGGGCACGGGGTGGACCAGCACCTCCAGCAGGGCCCAGCGGCGCCGCAGCACGGTGAGCACGTCCCGCACGGCCGCGCCCGTGGGCGAGGTGATCACCCCCACCCGGCGGGGGTAGGCGGGCAGGGGCCGCTTGAGGGCCTCGTCGAAGAGGCCCTCCGCGGCCAGGCGCCGCTTGAGCCGCTCCAGCTCCCGGCGCAGCCGCCCCTCGCCGGCCTCCTCCAGCTCCTCCACCACGAGCTGGAAGTCCCCGCGCGGCTCGTAGAGGCTGAGCCGCCCCCGGGCCAGGACCTGCATCCCGTTCGCGGGCCGGAAGGCCAGGTGCCGGTTACGGCCCCGGAACATGGCACAGCGCAGCTGCGCGGCCTCGTCCTTGAGGGTGAAGTAGAGATGGCCGGAGGCCGGCCGGGCCAGGTTGGAGAGCTCCCCTTCCACCCACACCGGGAAGGGAAACCCCTCCTCCAGCAGCAGCCGGGCCTCCCGGTTGAGCCGGGAGACGGTGTAGACCGTCCGCTCCCCCTCGGGGGCTGTCGGTCCGCCGAGGCCAGGGAGGGCACCGGGGATCCCGGCCAAAGGGTCGGCCTGCAGGCTGCGGTCCATAGCTCGGTTTACCAGTCAGAGTCGCGAATCTATAATAGCTCGTTTACGATCCGAGGGGAGTTTCCCGATGCGCCTTGTCGAGGAAGCCCTCACCTTCGACGACGTCCTCCTGGTGCCGGCCTACTCCGAGGTCCTGCCCAAGGAGGTGGACCTGCGCACCCGCCTGACCCGGGAGATCGCCCTGAACATCCCGCTGGTCTCGGCGGCCATGGACACCGTCACCGAGGCGCGGCTGGCCATCGCCCTGGCTCAGGAGGGGGGCATCGGCATCATCCACAAGAACATGCCCCCCGAGCGGCAGGCCGAGGAGGTGCGCCGGGTCAAGAAGTACGAGGCCGGCGTCATCCAGGAGCCCATCACCGTCAGCCCCCGGGCCACGGTGGGGGAGGTGCGGGAGCTGACCCGCACCTACAACATCTCCGGCGTGCCCGTGGTGGAGGGCGACCGCCTGGTGGGCATCGTCACCAACCGGGACCTGCGCTTCGAGACCCGCCACGACGCCAGGGTGGCGGAGGTGATGACCCCGAAGGAGCGCCTGGTGACGGTGCGGGAGGGGGCCAGCCGCGAGGAGGTGGTGCGGCTGCTGCGCGAGCACCGCATCGAGAAGGTGCTGGTGGTCAACGACCGCTTCCAGCTCCGAGGCCTGATCACGGTCAAGGACATCCAGAAGGCCTCGGAGAAGCCCTGGGCCTGCAAGGACGAGCAGGAGCGGCTGCGCGTGGGCGCGGCGGTGGGCACCGGGGCGGGCACCGACGAGCGGGTGGAGGCCCTGGTGGCCGCCGGGGTGGACGTCATCGTGGTGGACACCGCCCATGGGCACTCCCGCGGGGTGCTGGAGCGGGTGCGCCGTATCAAGGAAGCCTTCCCCCAGGTGCAGGTCGTCGGCGGGAACGTGGCCACCGCCGAGGGGGCCCGGGCCCTGGTGGAGGCGGGGGCCGACGCGGTGAAGGTGGGCATCGGCCCGGGCTCCATTTGCACCACCCGGGTGGTGACCGGGGTGGGGGTGCCCCAGATCACCGCGGTGGCCAACGTGGCCCGGGCCCTGGAGGGCACCGGCGTGCCGGTGATCGCCGACGGCGGCATCCGCTACTCGGGGGACCTGGCCAAGGCGGTGGCCGCCGGGGCCCACGCGGTGATGGTGGGGGGGATGTTCGCCGGTACCGAGGAGTCCCCCGGGGAGGTGGAGCTCTACCAGGGTCGGTCCTACAAGTCCTACCGGGGCATGGGCTCCCTGGGGGCCATGCAGCGCGGCTCCAGCGACCGCTACTTCCAGGAGGGCGAGACCGACCTGGAGAAGCTGGTGCCCGAGGGCATCGAGGGGCGCGTCCCCTACAAGGGGAGCGTGGTGGCCATCATCCACCAGCTCATGGGCGGGCTGCGGGCCAGCATGGGCTATACCGGCTGCCGCAACATCGAGGAGATGCGCACCAAGCCGGTGTTCGTGCGCATCACCCAGGCCGGGGTGCGCGAGAGCCACGTGCACGACGTGGCCATCGTCCGCGAGGCCCCCAACTACCGCATGGACTGACCGCGCGTGAGCGCCGCGCCCGACATCCACGCCGAGCGCATCCTCATCCTGGACTTCGGCTCCCAGTACACCCAGCTCATCGCCCGCCGGGTGCGCGAGGCGGGCGTCTACTGCGAGCTGCACCCCTGGGACATGCCGGAGGAGGCCATCCGCGCCTTCGACCCCCGGGGGATCATCCTCTCCGGGGGGCCCCAGTCGGTGACCGTGGCCGAGGGCCCCCGGGCCCCGCAGGTGGTCTTCGAGCTGGGCGTGCCCGTGCTGGGGATCTGCTATGGGATGCAGACCATGGCCGTGCAGCTCGGGGGTGCGGTGGAGGGGGCCGAGCGGCGGGAGTTCGGCTACGCCCAGGTGCGGGCCCGCGGCCACTCCCGGCTGCTGCGCGACATCGAGGACCACACCTCCCCCGAGGGCTGGGGGCTGCTGGACGTGTGGATGAGCCACGGCGACCACGTCACCCGGCTCCCGCCCGGCTTCAAGGTCATCGCCAGTACCGAGAACGCCCCCATCGCGGGCATGGCCGACGAGGAGCGGGGCCTCTACGGCCTGCAGTTCCACCCCGAGGTGACCCACACCCGCCAGGGGGCGCGGATCCTGGCGCGCTTCGTGCGCGAGATCTGCGGCTGCCGGGGCCTCTGGACCCCGGGCCGGATCATCGAGGACAGCATCCGCGCCGTGCGCGAGCAGGTGGGGGAGGACGAGGTGCTGCTGGCCCTCTCCGGCGGGGTGGACTCCTCGGTCACCGCCGCCCTGCTGCACCGGGCCATCGGGGAGAGGCTGACCTGCGTCTTCGTGGACAACGGGCTGCTCCGCCTGGGCGAGGCCGACCAGGTGATGGCCACCCTGGGCCGGCACATGGGGGTGCGCATCGTCCGGGTGGACGCCGAGGCGCGCTTCCTGGAGGCCCTGAAGGGGGTGACCGACCCGGAGGCGAAGCGGCGCATCATCGGGCGGGTCTTCGTGGAGGTCTTCGAGGAGGAGGCCGCCCGCCTGCCCCGGGTGCGCTGGCTGGCCCAGGGGACCATCTATCCGGACGTCATCGAGTCGGCGGGGGCGCGCACCGGCAAGGCCCAGGTCATCAAGACCCACCACAACGTGGGCGGGCTGCCCGAGCGCATGCGCCTGAAGCTGGTCGAGCCCCTGCGCGAGCTCTTCAAGGACGAGGTGCGGCGCATCGGCCTGGAGCTGGGCCTGCCCTATGACATGGTCTACCGCCACCCCTTCCCGGGCCCGGGCCTGGGGGTGCGCATCCTGGGCGAGGTGCGCAAGGAGCACGCGGACATCCTGCGCCGGGCCGACGCCATCTTCATCGAGGAGCTGCGCGCCGAGGGCCTCTACGACCGGGTCAGCCAGGCCTTCGCGGTCTTTCTCCCGGTGCGGGCGGTGGGGGTGATGGGCGACGGGCGCTGCTATGCCCACGTCATCGCCCTGCGGGCGGTGGAGACCACCGACTTCATGACCGCCCGCTGGGCGCGCCTGCCCCATGAGTTCGTGGCTCGGGTCTCGGCGCGCATCGTCAACGAGGTCGAGGGGGTCTCCCGGGTGGTCTACGACGTCTCCGACAAGCCCCCCGCCACCATCGAGTGGGAGTGAGGGCGGTGGCGGCGGAGGCGGCCGCCTGGAGCGAGGCGGACCTGCGCTGGATGGCCCGGGCCCTGGAGCTGGCCCGGGAGGCCGAGGCCGCCGGGGAGGTCCCGGTGGGCGCGGTGGTGGTGCGGGACGGCCGCCTGCTGGGCGAGGGCTGGAACCGCCCCATCGGGGCCTGCGACCCCACCGCCCACGCCGAGGTGGAGGCCCTGCGCGCGGCGGCGCGGGCGGCGGGCAACTACCGCCTGCCCGGCAGCACCCTCTACGTGACCCTGGAGCCCTGCCCCATGTGCGCCGGGGCCCTGCTCCACGCCCGGATCCGGCGCCTGGTCTACGGGGCCCCGGACCCCAAGACCGGTGCCTGCGGCGGGGTCTTCCCGCTGCTGCAGGATCCTCGCCACCACCATCGGGTCCGGGTGGAGGGCGGGCTGATGGCCGGGCCCTGCGGCCGCCTGCTGAGGGCCTTCTTCGCGCGCCGGCGCGCCGGCGCCCGGGAGGAGGCGAAGGGAGAGGAACCCCATGGCTGAGCCGAGCGACGTGCCTTCCATCGACGAGCAGGTGGAGCGCCTCTTCTACGGGGCCGAGTTCGGCGACGTGGGCCTGGAGCGGGCCATGCGCCGGGAGCTGCGCCAGCGCCTGGAGGAGGCCCGCGCCGAGGGCCGGCCCCTGCGGGTCTACTGCGGCTACGACCCCACCGCCCCCGACCTGCACCTGGGCCACAGCATCACGTTACGCCGGCTGCGCCTGTTCCAGGACTTCGGCCACCACGCGATCTTCCTGGTGGGCACCTTCACCGCCCTGGTGGGGGACACCTCCGACAAGCTCACCGGCCGGCCCCGCAAGCGCCCCGAGGAGGTGCGCGAGGCCGCCCGCACCTACGCCGAGCAGTGCTTCCTCATCCTGGACCGGGCGCGCACCGAGGTGGTCTACAACGGCGACTGGCTGGGCGAGGTCCGCTTCCCCACGGTGGTGGACCTGGCTGCCCACTTCACCGTGCAGCAGTTCCTGGCCCGGGAGAACTTCCGCCGGCGCATCGAGGGGGGCGACCCGGTGGGCCTGCACGAGCTCCTCTATCCCCTCTGCCAGGGCTACGATGCCGTGCACCTGCGGGCCGACGTGCAGCTCGGGGCCACCGAGCAGCTGTTCAACATCATGGCCGGCCGCAAGCTCCAGCAGGTCCACGGCCAGAAGCCCTGCATCGCCCTCACCTTCCCCGTGCTGGTGGGCACCGACGGCAAGGAGCGCATGTCCAAGAGCAAGGGCAACACCGTGGGCCTGCGCGAGCCCCCCGAGGAGCAGTACGGGAAGGTGATGAGCATCCCCGACGAGGCCATGGTGCAGTGGCTGCGCCTGGTCACCCGCTTCACCCCCGAGGAGGTGGAGGAGCGGCTGCGGCGCCTGCGCGAGGGCCGGCTCCATCCCATGGCCCTCAAGAAGGAGCTGGCCTTCGAGATCGTCGCCATGTACCACGGGCGGGAGGCCGCCGAGGCCGCCGCCCGGCACTTCGAGCGGGTGCACCAGGCCCGCGGCCTGCCCGAGCATATCCCGGAGCTGGCCGTGGAGGGGCCGGTGGGTGTGGTGGAGGCCCTGGAGCGGGGGGGGCTGGTCCGCTCCCGCTCCGAGGCCCGCCGCCTCATCCAGGGCGGGGGCGTGCGCGTGGACGGGCGGACCGTGGCCAGCCACGAGGAGCGGGTGGGGC
>WFXX01000248.1 GCA_015490395.1 Gammaproteobacteria bacterium
GGCGGGGCCCCCGGGGGCAGGAGGCTGTCGCCGAGGCGGGCCCGCTGGTGGTGCTCGTAGACCTTGGCGTACTTGAGGAAGGCGTAGCAGGCCCCCAGGAAGGAGGTCATGAAGCCGGGCCAGCCGTTCAGGAAATTGCGCTTGAACAGGTACAGCCGCAGGAAGTAGAGGGGGGGATAGAGCACCATGACCCACGGGCTGGGCCGGCGTCCCTTGGCCACCTTGTCCGCCACCAGGCCGCTGGAGTAGTGGTTGATGCGCTCCACCTTGTGATGGACGCTCACCTCCCCGAAGTGGTAGAAGGGGGCCTTCAGCCGCCCCACCCGCCCCTCGGTCTTGGGGGCAGCATGGATGGGCATGGTGCTCATCCGGGTGCGGGTGCGATCGAACAGGCGCAGGAAATGGTTCATCCGCGTGCGCGGGTGGATCATCCGCCAGAAGAGCTGCTCCAGGCGGGGGATCTCGTAGGCGTCGCAGTCCGGGCCGCGGCGCAGCAGGGCCTGGATCTCGGCGGCGAGCTCCGGGGAGACGGCCTCGTCGGCGTCCAGGAGCAGCACCCAGCGGTGGCTGGCCAGGTCGATGGCCCGCTGCTTCTGGGGCCCGTAGCCGGCGAAGGGCTGCTGGAGGAGGCGCGCGCCGAAGGCCCGGGCGATCTCCGGGGTGCGGTCGGTGCTGAAGGAGTCCAGCACCACCACCTCGTCGGCCCAAGCCACCGAGCGCAGCAGGGCCTCCAGGGTGCGCTGGTTGTTGAAGGTGGTGACGCAGACGGACAGCTTCTCCATGGCCTCCCCAGTCCGCGGGACGGCCCTCGCCCGTCGGGGCCGCGCGCACTATAGCAGACGCAGCCGCCGTGGCAGGGCCTGAGGGGGGTGTGCCAAGCCTGCACGTCATCGGCAGCAGGGGCCTGGGGGGGGCCGAGCGCTTCTTCCTGCGCCTGACCGCCGCCCTCCGGGAGGCCGGGGAGCCGGTGGGCGCCGCCGCCCCGCCCGGGGCGGTGGCCCGGGCCCTGGCCCGGGGCGCGGTGCCCTGCCGGGAGGTCCCCATGCGCGGGATCTGGGACCTGGCCGCCGCCTGGCGGCTGCGCCGCCTGGCTCGGGGAGTGGCGGTGGTGCAGACCTACATGGGCCGGGCCACGCGCCTGACCCGCCTGCCCCGGCGGGGCGGGCCGGTGCACCTGGCCCGGCTGGGGGGCTACTACGACCCCGCCCACTACCGTCACGCCCACGCCTGGGTAGCCAACACCCGGGGCATTCGGGAGCACCTGCTACGGGCCGGCTTCCCCCGGGGTCGGGTCTTCCACATCGGCAACTTCGTGGACCCTCCCGCCCCCACACCCCCGGGGGCGGGGGTGGCGCTGCGCCGACGGCTGGGTATCCCGGAGGAGGCCCGGCTGCTCCTGGCCCTGGGCCGGCTGCATCCCAACAAGGGCTTCCCGGACCTCCTGGCGGCCCTGGAGGCCCTGCCGACCGACGCCGCCGGCCGTCCCGTGCACCTGCTGCTGGCCGGGGACGGGCCGCTGCGCCGGGAGCTGGAGGCCCTGGCCCGCCGGCCGGCCCTGGCCGGACGCTGCCACCTGCTGGGCTGGGTGGAGGAGCCGGCGGCCTGCTTCGCCGCCGCCGAGCTCCTGGTCTGCCCCTCCCGCCACGAGCCCCTGGGCAACGTGATCCTGGAGGCCTGGAGCCACGGCCTCCCCGTGGTGGCCACCGCCACCGCGGGACCTGCGGAGATCGCCACCGACGGCCGGGACGCCCTCCTGGTGCCCCCGGGAGAGCCCGCGGCCCTGGCCCGGGCCTTGTCCCGGGTGCTGGCCGATGCCGACCTGGCGGGGCAGCTGGCCGCTGGTGGGCGGGCCACGGTGGGTGCCCACCACAGCCGTGAGGCCGTGGTGGCAGCCTACCGGGAGCTGTACCGGCATCTGACGGGAGGACATTGAGGCATGTGCGGCATCGCCGGGATCTTCTTGCGGCGGGGGGCGGTGGACGAGGGACGGCTGCGGGCCATGCAGCAGGCCCTGCGCCACCGAGGCCCGGACGGCGAGGGCCTACACCTAGTCCCGCCCCCCGAGGGGGGCGCTGGGGGAGGCGTGGGCCTGGCCCACACCCGCTTGGCAGTGATCGATCCCGAGGGGGGGCGCCAGCCCTTCGTGGATGCAGCCGACGACCTGGCCCTGGTGGCCAACGGGGAGATCTACAACCACCTAGAGCTGCGCCGGGAGCTGGAGGCCGCAGGCCGGCCCTTTGCCACCGGCTCGGACTGCGAGGCCGTGCTCCATGCCTACGCCCGCTGGGGGGACCGGCGCTTCCTGGAGCGGCTGGAGGGCATGTTCGCCTTCGCCCTCTGGGACGGGCGCCGCCGGCGCCTGCTGCTGGTGCGCGACCGGCTGGGCATCAAGCCCCTCTACTATCTCCAGCGGCCCGAGGGGGTCTACTTCGCCTCCGAGCCCAAGGCCATCCTCCGGGCCCTGGACCGGCGCCCGGAGGTGGACCCCTGGGGGCTGGGGGCCTTCCTCCAGGCCAACCACGCCCTGGGCGAGCGCACCCTCCTGCGCGGCCTGCGCCGGGTGCTCCCTGGGGAGCTGCTCCTGCTGGAGGAGGGGCGGGTGCTGGAGCGCCGACGGTGGTGGCAGCTCTGGGACCTGCAGCCGGCACGCTGGAGCCAGGAAGAGGCCGTGGCGCGCTTCGAGGCCCTCTTGGAGGAGGTCATCCCCCGCCACCTGCGGGCGGACGTGCCCTGGGGGCTGTTCCTCTCGGGGGGCGTGGACTCCTCCCTGCTGCTGGCCCTGCTCACCCACTACGGGGGCCGCCCGGTGCACACCTTCTCCATCGCCTTCGAGGCCCCGGGGGCGGCGGACGAGCGCCCCGCCGCCGAGGCCGCCGCCCGCCGCTTCGGGGCGCTGCACACCCAGCGCCTGGTGGGCCGGGAGGAGCTCCTCGAGCGCTTGCCCCATGCCGTCTGGGCCGCCGACGAGCCCCTGGCCGACTACGCCTGCCTGCCCGCCTCCCTCCTGGCCGAGCTGGCAGGACGGGAGCTCAAGGTGGCCTTCTCGGGGGAGGGCGGGGACGAGGTCTTCGCCGGCTACGGCCGCTACCGGGTGCCCCGCCCCCTGCGGCTGCTGCGCGCCCTGCGCCATCCCGGCACCGGGGGCTACCGCACTCGGGGCAACTTCCGAGGGCTCTGGGCCCAGCGGGTCTTCGGGCTCGCCCTGCAACAAGGGGCCTTCGGCTGGCGGGAGCCCTACCGGCTGGCCTGGGAGGAGCTCCCCAAGCCCTGGAGCGACCTGGCCCGGATGCAGCACGTGGACCTACGCACCTGGCTGCCCGAGGACCTCCTGGTCAAGGCCGACCGCATGCTCATGGCCTGGGGGGTGGAAGGGCGGGTGCCCTTCCTGGACCACCGCATCGTGGCCTTCGGCCTGCGCCTGCCCGATCGTTTGAAGGTCAACGGCCGCACCGGCAAGGTCTTCCTACGCCGCTGGGGGCGGCGCTGGTATCCCGACGGGGAGCTGGAGCGGCCCAAGCAGGGCTTCACCGTGCCCGTGCGCCAGTGGCTGAGCGGGACGCTGCTGGAGCGCCTGGGCGAGCTCCTACCCCGCCAGCGGGCCATCCGGGAGTGGTGCCAGCCCGAGGGGGTGCGAGCCCTGGTGGCCCGCCAGGCCCGGCGAGGGGACGCCGCCGCTCCCCTCTGGGCCCTGCTCCACTTCGCCCTCTGGCACCGGCTCTTCGTGGAAGGCGACGGCAGCCCCCCACCGCCCCGTCAGGATCCCCTGGAGCTGCTGGCCGCCTGAGCCCGGGCGGCCCACAGGGCCCCGCCCAGGGCCAGGTAGAAGGCCCCGCCGTACCAGTTGGAGAAGAAGCTGCCCGTGGGGCCCAGGGGCCAGAGCTGAGCGGCCAGGGCCGCGGCGCAGCCCGCCAGCCAGGGGGAGGGGCCGGCCCGCAGGGCCGGGAGCAGGGCCCGGGCCCAGGCCGCCACCAGGGCCGCGAAGAGCAGCAGGCCCGGCAGGCCGGTCTCCACCAGCCATTCCAGGTAGAGGTTGTGGGGGTGGGTGGTGCAGCGGCCGGCATAGCTGGGCGGCAGCCCCAGCTCCGGGTCGTCGCAGGCCACCCGGAAGTTCTTCAGGCCCACCCCGGTCAGGGGCCGCTGCCCAGCCAGGTGCAGGGCGCTCAGCCAGATCTGCCCATAGTGGCGCTCCGCCAGCCCCTCCCGAGCCAGGGCCTCCAGGGTCTGCCGGGTCTGGTCCACGAAGCGCTGCACCAGCTGGGGCTGCCAGGCGGCCAGGGCCGCCGCCCCGGCCAAGGCCGCGGCCAGGGCCGCCAGCAGCAGCCGCCGGGGCCCGCCCCGCAGCAGCCACGCCCCGAAGGCCAGACCCAGGAGGGTCAGGAGGGTGGCCATGCGCTCGCCGGAGACGGCCACCGCCCCCGCCGCCGCCAGCACGAAGGCCAGCCACAGGGCGGCGGCCAGGGCCGGCCGGCGCCGCTGCAGCGCCAGGCCCAGCAGGCCGAAGGCCACGGGCAGGAGCAGGCGCATGGTCCAGGTGCCCACCCGGGGGTCGTCGAAGGGGCCGGTGAGGCGGCCGGACTCGGTGGGGGGCTTGCCCAGCAGGTCGGCACCGCTTAGGAACTGGATCCAAGTATCCAGGACCACCAGCGCCAGCACCGCCGCCCCCACCGTCACCAGGCGCCGCAGCAGGGCCTCGTCCAGCAGCCAGCAGGCCAGGGCCGCGGCGAAGACCGGAAAGCGCCACCAGAACAAGGCCTGGGAGAAGGACAGGGAGGGGTCCACGGCGAAGGGGCTCACCGCCAGCATCCACAGCCACAGCCCCAGGGCCAGGCGGACCCAGCCTCGGCGCAGCCAGGCCCAGTCCCGGGCCAGGGCGCTGCGGGCCAGGAAGAGCAGGGCCACCAGGGACAGGGCCGCGTCGGTGGGCACCCGCCCGGCCAAGTAGCAGACCGGGAGCAGCACCACCAGCGCCCGCGCCGCGGCCCGCAGCCTGCCCCCGGCCGTGGAGGGGGCCGGGGCCGCACCCGGAGCCGCGCCGGAGGCCGCCCTGCTCAAGACCGCCCTCCCCGCGCCATGGCCTGTCGCCGCACGGCGTCCAGCCGGGCCGCGGTGCGGCGCACGTCCAGATGCCGCTCGGCCCGCTCCCGGGCCTGGCGCTGGGCCGCCTCCAGGGAAGCCGGGTCCCGGAGCAGCCCCTCCAGGACCGCAGCCAAGGCCTGGGGAGTCTCCTCCTCCAGCAGTCGGCCCGCATCGCCCACGATCTCGGGCAGCCCGCCGCGGCGGGTGGCCACCAGGGCGCAGCCGGCCGCCAGGGCCTCGATGGCCGCGAGGGGGCAGGGGTCCTCCCAGAGGGAGGGCACCACCGCCACCGCCGCCCCCGCCAGCCGGGCCAGGGCCTCCTCCCGGGGGAGATAGCCGGTGAGCTCGCAGGCCGGACCCAGGGCCTGGGCGGCCTCGGCCACCCGGCGCTCGTAGGCGCTCCCGAGACCCTCGCCGAAGCGTCGCGAGCCCACCACCACGAAGCGCCAGCCGGACAGGCGTGGGGCCAGGAGGCGGGCGGCCTCCAGGAACAGCAGCCCCCCCTTCTGGGGACTGAGACGGCCCACGAAGATCACCTCCCGCCGCTTGGGGCCGGGGCGCAGGGCACGGGTGTCCACCCCGTTGAGCACCACCGCCACCCGCTCCTGCAGGGGGTGCCCCTCCAGCCCCTCCAGGAAGCGGCGGCGGATGTGGCCACTGACGCAGACCACCGCCGATAGGGCCTCCAGGACCCCCAGCCGCTGCCGGGGCGCGCGCAGGGCGGCCATGCTCTGGGGGTCGTTGTGGAGATAGAGCGTCAGGGGCACGCCCGGCAGGCGGCGGCGCAGCAGCGGGAGGAAGGCCGGGCGATTGTGGACCTCCACCAGGGCCGGGCCCCTGGGCGCCAGGAGCCGGGCCGCCCCCACCAGGTAGCGGCGGCTGCGTCGGCCGTGGAGCCAGCCGGCGGGGCGCACTGGCACGAAGCGCTCCGGATCCAGAGGCCCCCCACCTGACGGGTCCAGCGGCGAGCCGAGGATCAGGAGCCGACCCCGGAAGGCGCTGTGCCGGGCCTGCTCGGCCACGCACCAGCTCACCGCGCCAGCCCCCCGGGCCTGAAAGCGCTCCCGCCGGGGCAGGAGCACCGCCACCGGTCCCGTCCCCACCGGCCCGCTCACCGCGCCGCCCTCCCGGCGGCCGCCTCCCGGTAGAGGGCCAGGGTCTCCTCCAGCATCCGCTCCAGGGTGAAGGGGTGGCCGGGGGGCAGAGG
>WFXX01000249.1 GCA_015490395.1 Gammaproteobacteria bacterium
CGGGCATCCCCCCACCGCGCGGGGGGGGGCGTGGCGGCCGGGACCGCCCCCGCGGCCGGCGGCATGGCTCAGGGGGCTGGGGGCGGTGGCGCCGAGGCCTCGGCCTGCTCCACCCCGGCGGCAGGGTGCCGGCCGGCCTCCGGGGGACGGACCTGGAGCAGGTGCAGCCGACGGCTGTCGGCACTGAGCACCTGGAAGCGGAAGCCCTCCACCTCCACCGCCTCGCCCCGGCGGGGCACGTGCCCGAAGCGCTTGAGCACCAGCCCGCCGATGGTGTCGAACTCCTCCTCGTCGAAGGCGGTGCGGAAATACTCGTTGAACTCCTCCACGGGGGTGATGGCCTTGACCACGTACTCCCGGTCGCTGTGCTTCTTGATGTAGGCGTCCTCCTCCACGTCGTGCTCGTCCACGATCTCGCCCACGATCTGCTCCAGCACATCCTCGATGGTCACCAGGCCGGCCACCCCCCCGTACTCGTCCACCACGATGGCCATGTGGTTGCGGCTGACGCGGAACTCCTGCAGCAGCACGTTCAGCCGCTTGCTCTCGGGGATGAACACCGCCGGGCGCAGCACCTCCCGCATGCGGAAGCTGCGCGGGTCGCGCCCGCAGTAGGCCAGCAGGTCCTTGGCCAGGAGGATGCCCACCACCTCGTCCCGGGACTCGCCGATGACCGGGAAGCGGGAGTGGGCCGAGCGGATCACCACCGGCAGGATCTCCTCGAAGGAGGCATCGCGCTCGACCACCACCATCTGGGAGCGCGGCACCATGATGTCCCGCACCCGCAGCTCGGCCACCTGCAGCACGCCCTCGATCATCCCCAGGGCGTCGGCGTCCAGGACCCCGCGGGCCTGGGCGTCGCGCAGCAGCTCCAGCAGCTCCTCCCGGTCCTTGGGCTCGCCGGCCAAGACCTGACCCAGGCGCTCTAGCCAGGAGCGCTGATCGCGTGACTGCTCGCCGTTGCTCATGAGGCTCCTTCCCCGGCGGCCGCCCCGCCGCCGTCACGACCCCCGCCGCCAAGGAGGTCCGGACAGCCGAGCCGGCGCAGGGCCTCGGCCTCGGCCTCGGCCATCCGCCGCGCCTCCTCGGGGCCATGGTGGTCGTGGCCTAGCAGGTGCAGCACCCCATGCACCACCAGATGGGCCAGGTGGCAGGTGGGATCGCGGCCCAGCTCCGCCGCCGCCCGCCGGCCGACGGGTACGCACAGCACCACATCGCCCAGCAAGGGCGGCTCCACGGGCAGTCCCGGATCGGCCGGGAAGGCCAGGACGTCGGTGGCACCGCTCCGGCCCCGGTAGGTGGCGTTGAGATGAGCCATCTCGGCCTCGCCCACCAGGCGCACGGTGAGCTCAGCCGGCCCGTGCCCGGCCAGGGCGGCCGCGGCCCAGCGGCGCACCTGATCCGGAGGGGGGCCCTCCTCCCCCTCCTCCAGCGCCACCTGCACGTCCACCACCGGGCCCGGCCCGCCCTCCAGGGCGGGGGCCTCGCCCGCCGCGCTCACCGCTGCCCGTCCCGGCCGCCGGCGCGGCCCCTGTCGGCCTCCCCCCCCTTGACCTCTCCTCTGGCCTCCTCGTGGGCCTCGTAGGCGGTGACGATGGCCTGCACCAGGGGGTGACGGACCACGTCGGAGGCGTCGAAGAAGGTGAAGCTCACCCCCTGCACGCCGCGCAGGACCTGCAGCACGTGGCGCAGTCCCGAGGGCCGATCGGGGGGCAGGTCCACCTGGGTCACGTCGCCGGTGACCACCACCGTGGAGCCGAAGCCGATGCGGGTCAGAAACATCTTCATTTGCTCCACGGTGGTGTTCTGGGCCTCGTCCAGGATCACGAAGGCATCGTTCAAGGTGCGCCCCCGCATATAGGCCAGGGGGGCCACCTCGATGACGTGGCGCTCGATGAGCCGCCCCACGCGCTCGAAGCCCAGCATCTCGTAGAGGGCGTCATAGAGAGGCCGCAGGTAGGGATCGACCTTCTGGCTGAGGTCGCCGGGCAGGAAGCCCAGCCGCTCGCCGGCCTCCACCGCCGGGCGGGTGAGCACCAAGCGGGCCACCCGCTCCTCCTCCAGGGCCTGCACCGCGCAGGCCACGGCCAGGTAGGTCTTGCCGGTGCCCGCCGGACCGATGCCGAAGCTGAGGTCGTGCTCCCGGATGGCCTGGAGGTAGCGGCGCTGGTTGGCGCCTCGGGGGCGCACCAACCCCCGGCGGGTGCGCACCACCGGCTCGGGCCCCTCGGAGCCCCGGCGCCCCCGAGGCGCCAACCAGCGCCGCTACCTCCAGGCC
>WFXX01000250.1 GCA_015490395.1 Gammaproteobacteria bacterium
GGAGGGGCCCGCCTTCGAGGCCCGGCCCCGCTGGCCCCTGGAGAGCCTGCGGCCGCCGGCCGACGAAAGGGGGGCGACATCCTGAGGGGGAGCGGGAGGCGCATGGGCCTGGAGAACTGGCGGGAGGAGAAGCAGTCGGCCTGGCTGTACCGGGAGCTGACCCGGGCCGAGCGCGAGCCCCGCATCGCCGCCCTCTTCGCCGAGCTGGCGGACATGGCCGAGGCCCAGGCCCGGATCTGGGAGAAGCGCCTGCGGGCCGAGGGCGCGCCCCCGCCGCCCTTCCGGCCCAGCCTGCGGGCGCGCTTGGTGGCGGCCCTGGCCCGGTGGCTGGGGCCGCGGCGCATCCGCCCGGTGCTGGCGGCCATGAAGGTGCGGGGGTTGTCGGCCTACGGGGGCGGGCCCCTGCGGCCCCTGGACGGGCACCCCATGCCCCGCTCGGTGTCCGACATCGGCCACCGCCACAAGGGCATCGACGCCGGCGGCAACCTGCGCGCCGCGGTCTTCGGGGTCAACGACGGGCTGGTCTCCAACGCCAGCCTCATCCTGGGGGTGCTGGGGGCCACTGACGATCTGCGCGTGGTGCTGCTCTCGGGGGTGGCGGGGCTGCTTGCCGGGGCCTTCTCCATGGCCGCGGGCGAATACGTCTCGGTGCGCTCCCAGCGGGAGCTCTTCGAGTATCAGATCGCCCTGGAGCGGGAGGAGCTGGAGGAGTATCCCCTGGAGGAGCAGCAGGAGCTGGCCCTCATCTACAAGGCCCGCGGCCTGGAGCCCGGCCAGGCCGAGGCGGTGGCCGCCCGCCTCATGGAGGACCGGGAGCAGGCCCTGGACGTGCTGGCCCGAGAGGAGCTGGGGCTCAATCCCGAGGAGCTGGGCTCGCCCTGGGGGGCGGCCTGGTCCTCCTTCCTGTCCTTCGCCGGCGGCGGCCTCATGCCCTTGCTGCCCGTGCTGCTGGCGGTCGAGCCGGTCACGGGCTGGGTGGTGGCCGTGACCCTGGGGAGCCTGTTCGCCGTGGGGGCCCTGCTCAGCCTGTTCACGGGCAGGCCGGCTTGGCGGAGCGGCCTGCGCATGACCCTCATCGGGGGCGGTGTGGGGCTGATCACCTATCTCACCGGCACCCTGCTCGGGGCGGGCCTCTTCTGATGGCCCGACCCTTGCCGCAGGGCCCGCTCCCCTTACCATAGGGGCCATGCGGGGGCTCTATCCGGACATCCGGCCCTACGCCCGCCATCGTCTGGCGGTGGGGGAGGGGCACGAGCTCTACGTGGAGGAGTGCGGCACCCCGGAGGGGCTCCCGGTGGTCTTCCTCCACGGGGGGCCGGGGGCCGGCATCGAGCCCGCCCATCGCCGCTTCTTCGACCCCAACGCCTACCGCATCGTGCTCCTGGACCAGCGGGGGGCGGGCCGCTCCACGCCCCACGCCTCCCTGGAGGCCAACACCACCTGGCACCTGGTGACGGACCTGGAGCGGCTGCGGGAGCACCTGGGGATCGAGCGCTGGGTGGTCTTCGGCGGCTCCTGGGGCTCCACCCTGGCCCTGGCCTACGCCCAGCGCCACCCGGAGCGGGTGCTGGGGATGATCCTGCGCGGGATCTTCCTGTGCACCCCCCGGGAGCTGGACTGGTTCTACCGGGACGGGGCCTCGCGCCTCTTCCCCGACCGCTGGGAGGACTTTTTGCGCCCCCTGCCGGAGGCGGAGCGGGGCGATCCCCTGCGGGCCTACCACCGCCTGCTCACGGGCACCAACGAGGTGGCCCGCATGGCCGCCGCCAAGGCCTGGGCCCAGTGGGAGGCGGCGCTGTGCACCCTGCGGGCCGACGAGGGCCTCATCCAGCACCTCACCGAGCCCCGCATGGCCCTGGCTCTGGCCCGCATCGAGTGCCACTACTTCGTGCACGGGGCCTTCCTGGAGCCGGACCAGCTGCTGCGGGACGTGGGCCGGCTGCGCGGCATCCCCGCCGTGCTGGTGCACGGCCGCTACGATGTCATCTGCCCGCTGGAGGCGGCCTGGCGGCTGCACCGGGCCTGGCCCGGCTCGGAGCTGCGCATCGTGGAGGCGGCCGGCCACAGCGCCGCCGAGCCGGGCATCGCCCAGGCCCTGGTGGAGGCCACGGACGCCATGGCCCGAAGCCTGCAAGGGATCTCGTGATCGGCCTGCTGCAGCGGGTGGCCCGCGCCGAGGTGCGGGTGGACGGCGAGACGGTGGGGGCCATCGGGCCTGGCCTGCTGGTGCTGGTGGGCGTGGAGCGCGGCGACGGCGAGCCCCAGGCCGGGCGCCTGCTGGAGCGGCTGCTGAGCTACCGGGTCTTTCCCGACGCGGCCGGGCGCATGAACCGGAGCCTGCGGGAGACGGGGGGTGGGCTGCTCCTGGTGCCCCAGTTCACCCTGGCGGCCGACACCCGCAAGGGCACCCGTCCCAGCTTCACCCCGGCGGCCGATCCGGCCACCGGCGGGCGCCTCTTCGCCCACCTGCTGGAGCAGGCCCGCCGGCGCCACGCCCCCGTGGCCGCCGGCCGCTTCGGGGCCCACATGGCCGTGGAGCTGGTCAACGACGGCCCGGTGACCTTCTGGCTCCGGGTGCCGCCGGGCGGGCCCTGAGGTGGCCGTCTACGCCGTCGGCGACGTGCAGGGCTGCCGCGAGGCCCTGGAGCGCCTGCTGGAGCGGCTGCGCTTCGATCCGGCCCGGGACCGGCTCTGGCTCACCGGCGACCTGGTCAACCGCGGCCCCGACAGCGCCGGCGTGCTGCGCCTGTTGCGGGGCCTGGGCGGTGCCGCGGTGGCCGTCCTCGGCAACCACGACCTGCACCTGCTGGCCGTGGCCAGGGGCCACCAGCCGGTCCGCCCAGGGGACACCTTCGGCGACCTGCTGGAGGCCCCGGACGCGGCCGAGCTCCTGGACTGGCTGCGCCGCCGGCCCCTGTTGCACTACGACCCGGACCTCGGCGCCTGCCTGGTGCACGCGGGACTGCCCCCCTGCTGGGAGCTGGAGCAGGCCGCCTATCTGGCCCGGGAGGTGGAGGGCCTGCTGCGCGGCGGGGAGGCCCTGCTGGATGCCTTCCTCGCCCGCCTCCACGGCGACCGTCCCGAGCGCTGGGACGAGGGCCTCCACCGGTGGGACCGCTGGCGCTACGTGGTCAACGCCCTCACCCGCATGCGCTGCTGCGATGCCGCCGGGCGCCTCCTGCTCGCCTACAAGGGCCCGCCCGGCGGCCAGCCGGGACCCTTCCTGCCGTGGTTCGAGCAGCCTGCCCCCTGGCGCGGCCGGGTGCGGGTGCTCTTCGGCCACTGGGCGGCCCTGGGTCTGCACCTCGATCCACGCCGCCGCGTCTACGGCCTGGACAGCGGCTGCGCCTGGGCAGGCCGGCTCAGCGCCCTGCGCCTCGAGGGCCCCGGGGCCTTCGCCGCGCTGGAGCAGGTGAGCTGCGCCGGCTGCGGGCACCCGGCCGCGGGAGCCTGAGGCCGCCGCCGGGTTGACCGTGCCGCTGGGTGGCCGCTAGGCTGGCCGCGCTCCCCAGGGAGGGGGGAGACCTGCCTGAGCTGCGAGCGGGCGTGAGGGAAGGCTCGTTGCGGCGTCTGCGTGCCTTTTTGCTGCTGGTGGTGGTGCTG
>WFXX01000251.1 GCA_015490395.1 Gammaproteobacteria bacterium
GGCCATGGGGATCCAGCTCTGGGTCCGGCGCGCCGCCTCCGCCCCGCCCGCGCCGCCGCCTCAGGCCGAGATCCTGGCCCAGGCGGCCTCCCGATCAGCCGGCGGGCGCACTTCCGGCGCCTGGGCCAGGATCTCGGCCTGAGGCGGCGGCGCGGGCGGGGCGGAGGCGGCGCGCCGGACCCAGAGCTGGATCCCCATGGCCTGGAGGTAGTACAGCCGCCGCTCGTCCACGGCGCCGCCCCGCTACAGCTGGGGATGGGCACGCGGCGCCGGAGCCAGCATCTTGTTCAGGGCGTTGACGTAGGCCTTGGCCGAGGCCACCACGATGTCCGTGTCCGCCCCCTGGCCGTTGACGATGCGCCCGCCCCTCTCCAGCCGCACCGTCACCTCGCCCTGTGAGTCGGTGCCGGTGGTGATGGCATTGACCGAATAGAGCAAGAGCTGGGTCCGGGCCTGCACCAGGGCCTCGATAGCCTTGAAGGTGGCGTCCACCGGCCCGTCACCCTGGGCGGTGGTGCTGCGCTCCTGCCCGTCGATGCGCAGCACCACACGGGCCTCGGGGATCTCACCCGTCTCCGAGCAGACCCGGCAATAGAGGAGCTGGATGCGCTCGTTCTCCAGAGCCAGAGCCGTGTCGGTCACCAGGGCCTGGAGGTCCTCGTCGTAGATCTCGTGCTTCTTGTCTGCCAGCTCCTTGAAGCGGGCGAAGGCTTCGTTGAGGGCCTCCTCCGACTCGAACTCGATGCCCAGCTCCCGGAGGCGGGTGCGGAAGGCGTTGCGCCCGGAATGCTTGCCCAGCACGATTCGGTTGGCTGTCCAGCCCACATCTTCAGGGCGCATGATCTCGTAAGTCTCGCGGCTCTTGAGCACCCCGTCCTGGTGGATGCCCGACTCGTGGGCAAAGGCGTTGGCCCCCACGATGGCCTTGTTGGGCTGGACGGGAAAGCCGGTGATGCTGGAGACCAGCCGGGAGACGGGCACGATCTGGGTGGTGTCCACCCCCGTGTCGCAGGGGAAGACATCCCGCCGGGTGCGCACCGCCATCACCACCTCCTCCAAGGCGGCGTTGCCGGCCCGCTCCCCCAGGCCGTTGATGGTGCACTCCACCTGCCTTGCCCCGGCCCGCACCGCGGCCAGGGAGTTGGCCACCGCCAGGCCCAGGTCGTTATGGCAATGCACCGAGAAGACCGCCCGGTGGGCGTTGGGCACCCGCTCCAGCAGGGTGCGGATGAGCTCCCCGAACTGGTCGGGCAGGCTGTAGCCCACCGTGTCCGGGATGTTGATGGTGGTGGCCCCGGCCTCGATCACCGCCTCGATGACCCGGCACAGGAAGTCCGGCTCCGAGCGGGCCGCGTCCTCCGGGGAGAACTCCACGTCGTCGGTATAGCGCCGCGCCCGGCGCACCGCCTCCACCGCCCGCTCCAGGACCTGCTCGGGGCGCATGCGCAGCTTGCGCTCCATGTGGATGGGCGAGGTGGCGATGAAGGTGTGGATGCGTGGGGCGGCGGCCTCGCGCAGGGCCTCGGCGGCCCGGTCGATGTCCCGCTCCAGGGCCCGGGCCAGCCCGCAGACGCGGCTCTCGCGCACCGCGCGGGCCACCGCTCGCACGGCCTCGAAGTCGTCGGGGCTGGCGATGGGGAAACCGGCCTCGATGACGTCCACCCGCATCCGCTCCAGGGCCCGGGCGATGCGCAGCTTCTCATCCCGGGTCATGGAGGCACCGGGGCTCTGCTCCCCGTCGCGCAGGGTGGTATCGAAGATGATCAGCCGGTCCCGCCCCTGCGGGGCGGCGCCGGCGCTGCGCTCGCTGTGCTGGCTCATGGGCTGCTGCTCCCGGATCCGGCCATGGTAACCGAGCCCCACCAGCCGGACAACGCGCCCCGCGGCGCGCCGCCACGGGTCCCGAAGAGGGGCCGCTTCGCTGGATGGTGAGGGATGTGCGCCTTCTCGCTGCCCGCTAGGGCAGCAGCAGGAGGATGGCGAGAGGCCGGGTGGCGCGCGAGACCATGGGAGCAGGCTATCGACCCTCCGGGGGCCTGTCAAGAGAGGCCGCCCGGTGCAGGCGCCGCCACCGCGCCACAGCCATCACCGGCCCGGAGAGCGCGTAGCCGGCAAAGAGCAGGAACAGCACCCGGGGCGGATCGACGGAGATCAGCACGAAGAGCAGGACCACGGCCAGCACAGCCACGAAGGGCACCCGCCCCTTGAGATCCAGGTCCTTGAAGGAGCGGTAGCGAATGCTGCTGACCATGAGCCAGGCGCAGGCCACCGTCACCGTCCAGGCCACCACCGCCAGGGCCCCGGTGGGCTGCCACCCGTAAGCGTCCCCCACCCACACCAGCCC
>WFXX01000252.1 GCA_015490395.1 Gammaproteobacteria bacterium
TCCCAGCACCAGTGGGGCACCCCCCCCGGGGCCCTGGCCGCCCTGCGCCGGGCCCTGGAGGGGGTGCCCCACTGGTGCTGGGACGGGCAGGGGGAGAACCCCTATTTCGGGATGCTGGCCTGGGCCGACCACCTGCTGGTGACCGAGGACTCGGTGTGCATGGTCTCCGAGGCCTGCGCCACCGGCCGGCCGGTGTACGTCGTGGCCCTGGAGGGGCGGGGGCGGAAGTTCGCCGCCTTCCACCGGAGGTTGCGGGAGCTAGGCCACACCCGCCCCTTCCGGGGTCGGCTGGACCCGGCCTGGGCGGGGCGCCGCCTGGACGACATGGGGGCGGTGGCCGCCGCCCTGGCCGCTCGCCTGGCCCAGTGGCGGGAGGGACGTGGGGCGGCCCTTGACAGCCCGCCGCCTGCCCTCTAAGGTCCCGCGGACCAGCTAGCAGGACCCATCCGAGGAGCCGGCCCCGCCGTGTCCAGCGCCCCTGCGCTCATCGATCTCGAGGCCCTGGCGGCCGCCCCCCTCAACCGGGAGCCCTTCCAGTTCGTGGTGGTTCGGGACTTCGTGCGCCCCAAGGCCCTGCCCGCGGTGATGGAGGCCTTCCCGCCCATCGAGCGCCCGGGCAGCTTCCCCCTGGAGCGGCTCCGCTACGGGGAGGCCTTCGCCCGGCTGGTGGCCGAGCTCCAGGCCCCTGCCTTTCGCGAGGCGGTGGAGCGCAAGTTCGACCTGGACCTCTCGGGGCGGCCCTTCATGATCACCGTCCGCGGGCAGTGCCGGTCCCGGGACGGGCAGATCCACACCGACTCGCGCACCAAGATCGTCACCGCCCTCCTCTATCTCAACCCCTCCCCGTGGACCGCGCGGGGGGGACGGCTGCGCATGCTGCGCAGCGCCGACGACCTGGAGGACATGATCGCCGAGGTCCCGCCCGAGGGAGGCACCCTGCTCATGTTCCGACGCTCGGACAACTCCTACCACGGGCACCTGCCCTACGAGGGCCCGCGGCGCACCCTGCAGATGAACTGGGTCACGGATCAGGCGGTGCTGGAGCGCGAGCTCAAGCGCCACAGCCTCTCCTCCTGGGTGAAGGCCCTCAACCCCTTCGCCCGGCGGGCGGCGGGGGGCGGGGCATGAGCGCCCGCACGCCCGGGGGGACCACCGGCTGCGCCCCCGACCAGGCCCTGGTGGGGGAGACCCCGGTGAGCCAGCGCCTGTACCGGGTGAGCCGTCGGGACCTGCCCCTGCACTGCCCCCTGGACGGCCAGAGCCTCTGGAACGCCCATCCCCGGGTCTTCCTGCCCATCGAGGAGACCGGGCGCGTCCGCTGCCCCTACTGCAGCGCCGAGTACATCCTGGTGGACTGAGGCCGTGGCCGCCGGGCGGCCCGCGGCCCCGCCGCTCCCCTCGACGACCGTGGTGCCGGACCGCCCCCTGACGGTGGTGCAGCTGCTGCCGGCCCTGGAGGCCGGGGGCGTGGAGCGGGGCACCGTGGAGGTGGCCCGCTTCCTGGCCGGGCGGGGCCACCGGGCGGTGGTGGTCTCCGCCGGCGGGCGCCTGGTGGCGGAGCTGGAGGCCGTGGGCGTGGAGCACCTGGCCTGGGACGTGGGGGCCAAGCGCCCGGCGGTGCTGCGCTGGATCCCCCGCCTGCGGCGCCTGCTCCGGGAGCTGCGCCCGGACGTGCTGCACCTGCGCTCGCGGCTGCCGGCCTGGATCGGCTGGTGGGCCTGGCGGGGGCTGCCCGAGGCCGGGCGGCCGGCCCTGGTGACCACCGTGCACGGCTACTACACCCCGGGCCGCTACAGCGCGGTGATGATGCGCGGCGAGCGGGTCATCGCCATCTCCGAGGGGGTGCGGGACCATGTGCTGCGCCACTGGCCCTGGGTGGAGCCGGGGCGGCTGCGGGTGATCCACCGGGGGGTGGACCCGGCCCGCTATCCCCGGGGCTACCGGCCCCCGGAGGCCTGGCTGGCGCGCTGGCGCCGGGAGCGGCCCGAGCTGGCGGGGCGCAGGGTGAGCACC
>WFXX01000253.1 GCA_015490395.1 Gammaproteobacteria bacterium
AGGCCGGTTGGGGGGGCGTCAAAGGGACGGGTAAGCCTCCGGGGAGCAGCCCGGGGGGGAGGAGACGGGAGGAGGAGACGCGGGATCCAGGGGACTTTGGCGGAGAGAGAGGGATTCGAACCCTCGATGGAGCTTTTGGCCCCATACTCCCTTAGCAGGGGAGCGCCTTCAGCCTCTCGGCCATCTCTCCGATGTGGAGGGTCCGCCTGCGGGCCGCAGCCGGACCGCGCCAACCTCTTGGCTCAGGATAACCGAAGACAATGGAAGCGGGCAAAAGCGAGGGATTCAGCCAGCGTGGGCTTTGGGCTCGGCGCCGCTGGGGGCGCTCGATTCGCCCTCGCCGCCTGGGGCGGGCTGTCCTTCCTGCTGCTGGGCCTGCTGCCTCTCCCGTTGGATGCGCTGGTAGATCTCCTCCCGGTGCACGGAGACGTGCTTGGGGGCGCTGACGCCGATGCGCACCTGATTACCCTTGACGCCCAGCACGGTGACGGTGACGTCGTCCCCGATGATCAGCGTCTCTCCTACACGCCGGGTCAGAATGAGCATGATCCTTCTCCTTGCTGCCAGTCACCCTCTGCGGGTACACGCCCTCGGGCCTATGCCGCCGTCCGTGCTCCCCTTCTAAGTATCGACCACCGAGACCATAACTTAACTTATAACATAGGTCCTTGCGCCATCAGCGCCTTAGCGAAGCCTACGCCGCGCAGGCACGGTAGGGGCCTCATCCATTACCTTAGCGCATTCCTGGGTGGCTCCGCGGCCTTCCGAGCCTCCGGCGAGCCCTGAGCCCGGGCCTCCTCCGGGGGCCGGTCCAGCCCGAAGGCCTCGTGGAGGGCCCGCACGGCCAGCTCCAGGTACTTCTCGTCCACCACTACGGAGATCTTGATCTCCGAGGTGGAGATCATCCGGATGTTGATCCCCTCCCGGGCCAGGGCCCGGAACATGGTCCCGGCGATGCCGGCATGAGAACGCATCCCCACGCCCACCAAGGAGACCTTGACGATGCGGTCGTCCCCCTTGACCTCCCGGGCCCCCAGCTCTCGGGCCACCCGCTCCAGGATCCCCAGGGCGCTACGGAAGTCCCGCCGGTGCACGGTGAAGGTCAGGTCCGCGGTGGCGTCCTCGGCCACGTTCTGGATGATCATGTCCACCTCGATGTTGGCCTCGCCCACCGGCCCCAGGATCCGGGCCGCCACGCCCGGCTGGTCGGGCACCCCCACCACCTTGAGCATGGCCTCGTCCCGGTTGAAGGCGATGCCGGAGATCACGGGCTGCTCCATGGGCGCCTCCTCGTCCTCGTAGGTGATCAGGGTCCCGGGGCCCTCCTGGAAGGTGGAGAGCACGCGCAGAGGGACGTTGTACTTGCCGGCGAACTCCACCGCACGGATCTGCAGGACCTTGGACCCGAGGCTGGCCATCTCCAGCATCTCCTCGAAGGTGATGCGCTCCAGCCGGCGGGCCCGGGGTTCGATACGGGGATCGGTGGTGTAGACCCCGTCGACGTCCGTGTAGATCTGGCACTCGTCCGCACCCAGGGCCGCGGCCAGGGCCACCGCGGTGGTGTCCGAGCCGCCCCGCCCCAGGGTGGTGATGTGGCCCTCCTCGTCCACCCCCTGGAAGCCGGCCACCACCACCACCGTGCCCCGGGCCAGGTCCCGGCGCACCCGGGCCTCGTCGATGGCGCGGATGCGGGCCTTGGTGTGCGCGCTGTCGGTGAGGATGCGCACCTGGGCCCCGGTGTAGGAGCGGGCGGGGCAGCCCCGGCGCTGGAGGGCCATGCTCAGCAAGGCGATGGTCACCTGCTCGCCGGTGGCCAGGAGCACGTCCAGCTCGCGCGGGTCGGGATCGGGGTCGATGCGCCGGGCCAGCTCCAGGAGGCGGTCGGTCTCACCGCTCATGGCCGAGACCACCACCACCACTTGGTGCCCCGCGCGCCGCGCCGCGAGCACCTTCTCCGCCACGTGCTCGATGCGCTCGGGGCTTCCTACGGAGGTGCCCCCGTACTTCTGGACGATCAGGGCCATGGCCGCACCCCGGGGCCGGGAGGATGAGCACTATTGTAACACTGCCAGTGCATCTTTATCCGCCGCCGCCCGCGGCCAGACGCTCCCGGGCCCAGGCCCGGGCGGCCTCCAGGGCCTGGTCCAGGGCCTCGGGGCGGGTGCCGCCCCCCTGGGCCAGGTCCGGCCGGCCGCCGCCGCGCCCGCCCACCACCCGGGCGGCCTCCTGCAGCAGCTCACCGGCGGGGAGCCTGCCGGCCAGATCCCGGGTGACCCCGGCCACCAGGAGCACCTTGCCCTGGGAGGTGGCCGAGCCCAGGAGGATGGCCGCCGTGCCCAGGCGCTGCTTGAGGCGGTCCACGGCCTCGCGCAGGGCCCTGGCATCCGCCCCGTCCAGGCGGGCCGTGAGGAGCCGGGCCTCGCCCACGGCCTCAGCCTGCGCGGCCAGGTCCCGCCCGCCTCCGCTGGCCAGACGCGCCCGCAGCCGCTCCACCTCCTGCTCCAGCTCCCGCTGCCGCTCCAGGAGCCGGGCCACCCGCCGCTCCAGCTCCTCTCGGGGGCCCTTGAGCCGGGCGGCGGCCCGGTCCGCCGCCTCCTCCAGGGCCTGCACCCAGGCCAGGGCGGCCAGGCCGGCCACGGCCTCCACCCGGCGCACGCCGGAGGCCACCCCGCCCTCGGCGGTGATCTTGAACAGGCCGATCTCGCCGGTGCGCCCCACGTGGGTGCCCCCGCAGAGCTCCATGGAGAAGTCCCCCACCCGGAGGACGCGCACCTCCTCCCCGTATTTTTCGCCGAAGAGGGCCATGGCCCCGGCGGCCCGCGCCGCCTGATAGGACATGATGCGGGCCTCCACGGGGAGGTCCGCCAGCACCTGCTCGTTCACCAGGCGCTCCACCGCCCGCAGCTCCTCGGGGCTCAGGGGCGCGTGGTGGGCGAAGTCGAAGCGCAGCCGGTCGGGGGCCACCAGGGAGCCCTTCTGCACCACGTGCCCCCCCAGCACCCGGCGCAGGGCGGCGTGCAGGAGATGGGTGGCGGTATGGTGGCGGGCGGTGGCCCGGCGGGCGGCCTCGTCCACCTTGGCCTGGACCCGCTGGCCCCGCTCCAGCCGGCCCGCCCGCACCCGCACCGCGTGGGCGAAGGCGCCGCCGGGAAGACGCCGGGTGTCGCGCACCTCGGCCACGGTGCCGCCGGGGCCCACTAGGCGGCCTCGATCGCCCACCTGGCCGCCCCCCTCGGCGTAGAAGGGGGTGCGGTCCAGCAC
>WFXX01000254.1 GCA_015490395.1 Gammaproteobacteria bacterium
GGCCAGGGAGCGGCCCACCGCGGCCCCCACCAGCAGCGCCCCCGCCAGGCCGGGGCCCGCCGTGTAGGCCACCCCGTCCAGGTCCTCCACCCCCAGGCCGGCCTCCGCGAGCACCTGCCGCACCAGGGGCAGCAGCCGGCGGAGGTGGTCCCGGGAGGCCAGCTCGGGCACCACGCCCCCGTAAGGGGCGTGCAGCCCCGCCTGGCTGTGGAGCGCATGGGCCAGCAGGCCGCGGCCGCCCTCGTACACCGCTGCCGCCGTCTCGTCGCAGGAGGTCTCGATGCCCAGCACCCGCACCCTTCAGGTCCTTTCATCCCGGGCCGAAGAAACATATACTTGTAAAAATACCACCCTGGGGAGCGGGTCCGAGGGACCGCCGCCCCGATGGGGCACAGGGAAGCGTATCACCCCCCCTTTCCAGGCCCGGCGCCCGTGGGCGCCCCACCCAAGCGGCCGCCGCCGTCGCGCGCAAGCCCCCGGCCTGCCTCCGACGCCCCGGCGGCCCCGGCATGCCAACGCGGGGAAGGACAGCGAGATGGACATGATTCGCGTGCGGAGCCTCGTCAAGGCCTTCCCGGGAGGTCCCAGGGCCGTGGACCACCTGGACCTCACCGTCCGCGAGGGCGAGATCCTGGGGCTGCTGGGCCCCAACGGGGCCGGCAAGACCACCACCATCCGGGTCCTGTCCACCCTCTCCGGCTTCGACGAGGGCGAGGTCTGGGTAGCCGGCCACAACGTGGACCGGGAGCCCGAGCAGGTGCGCCGGGCCATCGGGGTGGTGGCCCAGCAGACCGGCATCGACCATTTCCTCACCGGCCGGGAGAACCTGGAGCTTCAGGGCCACCTCTACCGGATGCGCCGCAGGGAGATCCGGGCGCGCATCGAGGAGCTGGCCCACTACTTCGCCCTGGAGAAGGCCCTGGACCAGCTGGTGATGACCTACTCGGGCGGCATGCGGCGCAAGCTGGACATCGCCACCGCCCTCATCCACCGCCCCCGCCTGCTCTTCCTGGACGAGCCCACCCTGGGCCTGGACATCAAGAGCCGCAAGGCCCTTTGGACCTACATCGCCAAGCTGAACCAGGAGATCGGGCTCACCATCCTGCTCACCACCCATTATCTGGAGGAGGCCGACAAGCTGGCCCACCGGGTGGCCATCATCAACGCTGGCCGCATCCAGGTGGTGGGCCCCCCCGAGGAGCTCAAGAGCCGCATCGCGGGCGATGCCATCACCCTGACCTTCCCCGAACGCGACAGCGCAGCCGAGGGGCTCTTCCAGGCCCTGCAGCAGACTGGCCTCATCCAGGACAGCTTCTGGGAAGGCAGCAGGCTGCACCTCTACGTGGCCAATGGGGCCGAGTGCGTGCCGCGCTTCACCGCCCTGGCCGCCGAGCACGGCGTGCAGCTCCAGTCCCTATCCCTGGCCCGGCCCACCCTGGACGACGTGTTCCTCAAGTACACCGGCACCACCATGGAGGGGGCCGAGGGCGAGGAGGAAGAGGAGGCCTGGTGGAAGCAGTGGGCCGGCAAGGGCGGCGGCAAGTGGGCCAAGCAGTGGCAGAAGTGGCAGGAGCAGCAGGAGGAGGGCGAGGAGACTGCCTCCGGCGGCCCCCGGTCCGGCCCCTGGACCGCGGAGGAGATGGCCCAGTGGTGGCAACAGCAGCAGCAGCAGGCCCAGCAGCAGGCCACCGCCACCCCGGAGGGGCAGGCCCGGCCCTCCACGGCAGAGCAGGCCGGGGAGCGCCAGGGCGACCAGGCCCAGGACGCGGCGCAGCAGGGCGCCCAGGGCCCCTGGACCCCCGAGGAGATGGCCCAGTGGTGGCAACAGCAGCAGAAGGCCCAGCAGCAGGCCACCGCCGAGGGCCGTGAGGCCGGCGGAGAAGGCGGCAAGCGCGACTGAGGCCCGCCTGCCGCGGGCGTCCTTCCAGGCGAGCGAGGAGAGCCATGCTGGCTGACACCTGGTATCTGTTCAACAAGTACCTGAAGATCACCATCCGGATGCCCCTCTGGACCCTGTTCGGGCTCATCCAGCCCCTCATCTGGCTGGTGATCTTCGGCCAGCTGTTCCGCAACATGACCCAGATCCCGGGCTTCCCCGCGGACAGCTATCTGGACTTCTTCCTCCCCGGGGTGCTGATCATGACGGTGCTGTTCGGCTCCTCCTGGAGCGGGGTGAGCCTGCTGCGAGAGATCCAGGCCGGCACGGTGGACAAGATGTTGGTCTCCCCTGTCTCCCGGGTGGCCATCGTGCTCTCTCGGGTGCTGCACGCCACGGTGCAGGTCCTGGTGCAGAGCGCCATCATCCTCGTGGTGGCCTGGCTCCTGGGGGCGCGTTTCAACCTGGGGATGGTGCCCCTGGGCCTGACGCTGGTGGTCATCACCCTGCTGGGGCTGTGCTTCGCCGCCGCCTCCAACGGCTTCGCCATCGCCCTGCAGCGGGAGGAGCCCCTGGTGGTCATCGGCAACATGATGACCCTGCCGCTGATGTTCTTCTCCAGCGCGCTGGTCCCAGAGGGCTTCATGCCCCAGTGGATCCGGCTGGTGGGGCTGATCAATCCCATCAACTACGCGGTGGAGGGTGTGCGCTCGGTGTTGGTGGGGACCCCCGACCTCGACGCTTACCTGACGGCCACGGGCATCCTGGCGGGCTTCACCGCAGCCGCCCTCTGGTGGGCAGTGAGCGCCTTCAACGCCCTGCGGGACTGACCGCAGCGTCCGCTGAGGAGCGCACCAAAGAGCTAAGAGACGAGGGGAGGCCGCCGGGGCGGCCTCCCCTCTTTTTCCCAGGCGGAGCGCCCTCAGAAGGTGGTGCCCGCCTGGACGGCGAAGGTGGTCTTGGTGTCCTGGGGCACCCCGCTGTCGTCGGTGAACACCTTGTTGCTGGCCGAGACGTAGGCCACCTCGGCCCGCACGAAGGCCGGGCCCTGCCGGTAGGTGGGCGTCACCGTCACGGTGAACGCGCTGTCCACGCCCCCCAGGATGCCGCTGGTGCCGTCGCTCAGGTACTCCAGGCGCACCGGCAGGCTCCAGCCATCACCGAGGTCCTGGGCGGCGTAGAAGGCCACGGCCAGCGCGGTGTCGTCCTTGCCGGCGGTCTTGACCGGATCGTCCAGCAGGTGGTAGTCCAGGTTGACCGCCACGTCGAGGCCCGAGAGCTTGCCGCTCAGGATCAGGTCCACCGTGTCCATGTCGTTGATACGGTTGTAGTAGCTGGCGGCATAGCTCCAGCCGGCGGCCTCGCCGCTGATGCCCACGGCCTGGGCGTTGGGGTTGCTCCGCCCGGTGAAGCCGCTGCCGTCCTTGCTGGCCTCGGCATAGAGGCTGAAGGCCCCGGCGTCGTAGGTGGCGCGGATGCCCGGGTAGTAGACCGGCTGATAGTTCCAGACCGCGCCCAGCTGGATGTGGGGATTGGCGTAGGTGGGAGCCACCTCATAGCCGAGGTTGGTGGCCAGCACGCCGGCCTGCAGCTGCAGGCCCGAGCCGGGCTCCACCTCCAGCCAGCCGTACTGGAGCATCATGCCCACGTTCGGGGCAGGGAGGCCGGTGGCCGGCAGGGCATCCTGCTCCAGGTAGCCGAAGCCCACGGTGGCGCCCAGAAAGCCCTCCACCGAGCCGCTGGCCTCCACCAGGAAATCGCTCACGGTGATGGTGTCGCCCCGCGTCGCGCCCACGTTGGTGCCGGCCTGGTATTTGCCGGTGAGTCCGCCGCCCAGGGTCAGATCCAGGCTGGCGCCGGTCACCGAGCCGGCCGCGGCCGTGGCCGCCGCCAGGGACAGGGCCACCCCCGCTGCGATGCTCTGCTGCTTGCTCATCACTCCGTCCCCTCCTCTCTCTCTCCTGTTGCACGGGTCCCAAAGGTCCTCCGAGGGACGCGGCGTCCCAGCAAAGGGCGTACCAATGGGACCACAAGCGCGGCATATTCACAACAGGCTGTTTTTCCTCCCGCCTTGGAAGGCCGGGGGCGCCCATAGGTGGGACGCAGGCACCACCCTGGTGCCTTCCTGCGCCAAGATGGTGCATCACAAGGCCAAGGAGAGGCCCACGTTGAGGAACTGCCGCCGGTAGTCGCCCAAGGACGGGCTCTGCAGGCCGATGGCCACCCCAACATCCTCGGGGCTGAGGATCAGACCGGTGGGCAGGTTGGAGTCGTTCTGCTGGAAGGTGTAGCTGGCGAAAAGGCTGAGCCCCTCCCGGGGAAAGAAGCTCAGCCCCAGGCTGAAGGTCTGCAGCAGGTTGACGCGCCGGCGGGTGAAGCGGGTGACCGAGTCAGGGTTCGTGTACCGGCGAAAGGAGAGGGCGTAGCCCACCGAGCCACTCACGCCCGCTGCCAGCCCCCGGCGCAGGCGCAGCCCCAGGTCGTGGGCCCGGTAGGCGAAGTCGCTGCCCTCGGGCCGGCTGTTGGCGTTGACCGTGTAGCCGTAGGTCAGCTCCCAGGACAGGCCCCCGCCCAGGCTCTGCCCCAAGAACAACCCGGCGGCGGTGGTGCGGGCATCGAACAAAGGCGAGGAGGCGGACTTGAAGACTTGGCGGGAGAGGCTGAGCTGGAGCTGAGTGGGCGCGGCGCGGCGCTCGTCCTCGCCCGCCAGGAAGGTTAGCCAAGCGGGCCAGTTGAGCCGCCGGTCCAGGGACAGGAAGGCCCCGCTGGAGCGGCTCACCAGTCGTGCCACCAACAGGCCTTTGGTCTCGGTGTGGGACAGGCTCAGGCTCCAGCGGCTGCGGCCCCGGCGCAGCTCGAGGAAGGGCGAGGCCTGGAGGTCCACCAGGTCGAACTGGTCCCGGTGGAAGACCGTGTAACCGGGGCTGAGGGTGACCCCCCAGGTGAGGGGGCGACCCCGAAGCTTGCGCTGGTAAGTGATGCTGCCATCGAGGTCGCTGCGCGCTTGGCCCACCGGATTCCGGCGGCTGAGGTTGCTGTTGTCGTCGTAGCCCAGGCTGAAGCTCAGCCCGTAGGTGAAGCCGCGCACCCGGCGACGCAGCTCGTTCAGGCGAGCCGCGGCCTGGGCGGCCAGGTCCGGCGAGCCGCCCCGCAGGACCGCCCGATACTGGGCCATGGCCTCCTCCAGGTGCCCGAGCTGCTCGTAGGTGGCCGCCAGGTTCAGGTGGGCCCCCAAGTGCCCGGGGAAGAGGCGCAGCACCTGGCGGTAGGCCTCCACCGCCTCCTCGGGACGGCCGCGGCGGTTGGCGATGAGCCCCTGGAGGTAATGGGCGAAGAGGTTGTCAGGCTCCTCACCCAGCACCTCCCGCAGCCAAGCGGAGGCCGCCTCCAGGCGGCCAGCGCTGTAGAGGCGCTCGGCCTGGGCCAGGCGCAGGCGGTTGCGCAGCCGCCGCTGCTCGGCCTCCGTCTCGGCCAAGGCCAGCGCTCGGGCGAAGCGCTCCGCCGCCAGGGCGTAAGCGCCCCGGCGCTCGGCCAAGGAGGCGGCCTCCTCCAGCAGCCGTCCCTGACGGGGACGCAGGGCCAGGGCGCGGCGGTAGGCCTCCTCGGCGGCCTCCAGCTCACCCTGCTCCGCGCGCAGCCTCGCCAGCTCGGCCCAGGCGGCGGCATCCTCGGGGCTCTCCTGCAGGCGCCGCTCCAGGGCGGCGATGCGCCCCAGCTCCCGCTGCCGGCGCAGCCCTGCCCCCTCGGGCGTGGCATAGAGCTGCTCCAGCAGCTCGCGGGCCTGCTCCGCCTGAGGCGAGTCGGGGGCCCGGTCCAGCAGCGCCTCCAAGGTGCGCGCGGCCTCAGCGCTGCGTTGGGTCTCAAGATAAAGGGCCCCGAGACGCAGGCGCGCGTCCAGGTTGTCCGGGTCGTCCTGGAGCAGGCCCAGGAGCAGGGCCTCGGCCCGCTCGTAGCGCTCCAGGCCCCGGTAGGCGGCAGCCAGGTTGAGGCGTGCCACCGGGTCCCGGGGCGAGAGCCGCAGGGCCTCCTGGAAGGCCTCCGCGGCGGCCCGATAGTCCCCGCCATCCAGGGCCCGCAGGCCCCGCAGGATGGCCAGGCGAAGCCTGGCCGCCTGGGCCACCGGGGCCCGAGGGGGCGCCAGGCGCAGGACCTCTCGGTAACGGCGCTCGGCCTCCTCCAGATCGCCAGCCCCGTAGGCGATGTCCCCCAGGTAGCGCAGCACCGAGGCATTGTCAGGCTGGAGGCTGGCCACGCGGAGGAAGGTCTCCCGGGCCTGCTCCGGCCGCCCCAGCAGGAGCTGGGTCAGCCCCAGTCCCTGGAGCACCTCGGGATCCTCCGGCAGCTCCCGGGCCAGGGCCTCGAAGCGCTCCAGGGCCTCCCCCAAGCGTCCTTCCTCTCCCAAAACCTTAGCCTCCAGGAGGCGGGCCCGCCGCCGCGCCTCCCGACCCTCCGGGCCCTCTCCGCCCCGGCGCGAGACTTCCCGGTACACCGCCAAGGCCTCCTCGACGCGCCGCAGGCGCTCGTAGGTCCGGCCCAGGATGAGGCGCAGGCGCAGGTTCGTCGGATCGGCCGCTACGCTGGCCCGCAGGGCCTCCAATCCCCCGGCCACATCTCCGAGCCGCAGCCTGGCGGTAGCCAAAAAGAACAAGGCCTGGGCGTTGCGCGGCTCCCGCTCGAGCAGCCCCTCAAGCAGCGCCGCCGCCCCCCGCAGGTCCCCGGCCTGGAGCCGCTCCACCGCATCCTCCAAGGTAGGAGCAGCCCAGGCGGGGGCTGCCAGCAGCGCCCCGAGCAGCAGCAGGGCCAGCGGCGCCCGCATCCCCAGGCCTCAATAAGCGATGGTGGCCCGAAGCAGGAGCTTCCAGCCATCGAAGCCCAGCCGCAGAGGGCGGTACTCGAGGCTTGCCGGGTCCTTGTACAGCATGCGGCCCTCCTCGCCCTGGATCATGGGCAGCTCCAGGTTCAGGTTGTCCGTGGCCTGGAAGTCCGTGCGCACGCTCCCCTCGCCCAAGGCGACCTTCCCCGCCGCCACCGTGTAGCCGGCCTCCAGGCCCAGCGCGAAGCGGCGGCCCAAGGGCCATGCCACCCCCAGAGCAGCCTGCCCCAGCAGGGCCCCCGTAGCCCGCGCCTCGGTGACGATGGCCCGCCGGAAGCTCTTGGGCGGGCCGCTGAGGAAGAGGAACACGAACTCCTCGCGGTAGCTGATATCGAAGAGCTCGCGCACGGTAAGCTCCAAGTGCCAGCGTGCGCCCGCCTCGCCTTGGTCGAGCCGGTAGCGCCACCCGGCAAAGAACTCGTTGTAGGCGATGCGTGCGCTACGGCTGGCGCGCACCACCTCGAAAGCCCCCTGGAGCGGGAAGAGGCCCTCCACCGTGGCCGAGGCCTGTAGGGCCCAGGTGCCCAAACCCAGCAGCAAAGCGTGCCGTCCCCTCACGCGCCACTGGAAGCGCACCCCCAGCGCGCGTCCCGGGGCACGGGCATCCAAGGGGATATCGAAACGGAAGGGCTCCACCACGTTGAGGCCCAGGGCCTCGTCCACCAGGGTGGCCTCGCCCTCGAAGGGCGCCCGCATCTCACCCTCGCGCAGCAGGCGTAGGCCCGGCGCGTGGATCCCCAGATAGGGGCTGAAGCCCCAGCGCCCGGCCTCCTCCTGGGCCGCGGTGGCCAGGGGCGAGGCGGCTAGGATCAGCGCCAGCGCAACGGGCCACCCCCTTCGCTCAATGCGCCGCACGCGGCGCCACCTCCTCCGCCGGCTGCCCGCCCCGGCGGTAGCGGAAGGCGAGCGGCAGGGTCAGCAGCGCCACCAGGCAGCTCACCACCATATAGGCGGCCACGAAACTGCCCAGCTTGACGTGGGGTGGGAAGCGGGAGAAGAGCAGCACGGCGAAGCCCACCGTCACCACCGTGGCGTTGAACACGATGGTCTTGCCCACGCTGCGCATGGTGGCCCGGGTCGCCTCCAGATGGTCCTCCCGGCTGCGGCGCCGCTCGTCCAGGTAGCGGAAGATGTAGTGCACAGCGTAATCGACGCCGACGCCGATGGCCACCCCGGCGGCCAGGGCTGTGGAGACATCCAGGGGGATGCCCGCCCAGCCGGCGAAGCCGGCGATGAGCAAGGTGGTGAGGGTGACCGGGATCACCGTGTACACCCCCACCAGCAGGGAGCGGAACAGTAGTGCGGCGATGGCCAAAATGCCAATCTTGGACAGGCCGATGGCCAGGGTCTGGCTCTGGATGAGGAGGTCCGCCCAAACGTAGGAGTTGTTGGCCGATCCGGCGAAGTGGGCCTCCACCCCTGTGCCAGCAAAGTGCTCGTCGATAAAGCGGCGGGCCTCGTCGATGATGGCCTTGAGGGCCCGGGTATGGTCGGTGCGGATGGCCACCGTCACCAAGGCCTGGCGGTAGTCGAAATCCATCACTTCGTCGAGCTGCTCTGGGCGTCCGGAGACGGAGAACAGGTACAGATACTCGGCGATCTCCTGGCGGGTCTCGGGCAGACGCTCGTAAGCCGGGTCGTCGGCGTGCAGCGCCTTGTTCATGCTCTTGAGGTAATCCACAATGGAGCGTGTGTCGCCCACGTGGGGCAAGGACTCCATGTGCCGCTGAAAGGCTTCCAAGCGGCGCAGCAGCTCCGGCGATTTGAAGGCGTCCTTCTCGGGCCCCTCGAAGACCACGTTGAGGAAGATGGAGCCGGAGAAGCGCTCGTTGATCAGGTCGTGGGCCCGCACCACCGGGCTGTCCTCCCGGAAGTCGCTGAGCCAGCTCGAATCCACGTAGAGCCGCGACGTCCCGACCACAGCCAGGGCCGAGAGGATCAAGAGCGCCCCCAGCAGGGCCCCGGGACGGGCCTGGAGGGCGGTGGTGACCGCCACCAGGGCCCGGGTAAGCTGGTTCTGCTCTGCATAGAGGCGCAGGGCCCGGCGCTTGGCCAGGTAGCGGCCCACCCGGGGCCGCATGAGGGCCAGAGCCGCGGGGATGAAGCTCACCGTCAGCAGCCAGCTGAAGGCGATGCCGAGGACGGTGAACAGCCCGAAGACCTTGAAGGGCGGCATCTCAGCGAAGAGCAGGGCCAGGAAGCCCACCCCGGTGGTGACCGTGGTGGTCAGCAAAGGCGGGCCCAGCCGCTGCAGCACGGTCTCCATGATCTGACGGCCGTCGCGCTGGGGGTCGGCCAGCACCTCGTCGTAGTAGTGGCTGAGCAGGTGCACCGCATCACCGATGCTCACCGCCACTAGGATCACCGGGAGCATGGTGGAGATGGTGTACATGGGCACCCCGGCCAGGGCCATCACCCCCATGGTCCAGGTGATGGCCATGGCCATCACGGCCATGGGCAGCACCACCCCGCGACCGGTGCGGAAGATCAGGTAGAGGGTCAGGGCGATGGCGGCGATGAGGGCCGGGATCATCACCCGCAGGTCCTCCAGGGCGTGGAGCCCAGCGGTGACCTCGATGACCGGGCGCCCGGCTAGATAGAATCGGTCATTGCCCGCCCGCGCCACGGCGCCGTCACCGGCCTCGTCCGCCGCGGCGCTGGCCCACAGCTCCCAGCTGGCGTCACTGCCCCCTTTCCAGGAGCCCTGCCAGTCCCGCCCCGGGGAGTCTCCCTGGGGCCAGGTGTCGGGGGCTGGGGCCTCCCCCGGTCCCTGCTCCGCTTGCGGCCAGCTGCCTTGGCCAGACCAGCCCCCGCCCCCTTCACTGGCCTTACCACCGCCGCTGTTGCGCCCCTGCCGCGGCCAAGC
>WFXX01000255.1 GCA_015490395.1 Gammaproteobacteria bacterium
GGGCGGCCCCCACCCCCCCCTGCACCGCCTCCAGAGCGCAGCGCACCTTGGGCAGCATCCCCCCATGGATGCTCCCGTCGGCGATGAGGGCGTCCACCTCCCGGGGGCTCAGGCGGGGCACCAGACGCCCCTCCCGGTCCAGAACCCCCGGGGTGTTGGTGAGCAGGATCAGCTTCTCCGCCCCCAGCACCTGGGCTAGGCGCCCGGCCACCAGGTCGGCGTTGATGTTGTAGGAGCGCCTGTCCTCGCCCACCCCGATGGGGGCGATGACCGGGATGAAGTCGGCCTCGGCCAGCATGCGCACCAGGCGCGGCTCGATGCTGGCCACCTCCCCCACGTGCCCCAGGTCGACGATCTCCGGCGCCTGGAGCTCGGGACGATCAGGGCGCAAGGTGAGCTTGCGGGCACGGATCAGGCCCCCGTCCTTGCCGGTCAGGCCCACCGCATGACCCCCGTGGCGGTGGATGAGCTCCACGATCTCCTTGTTCACCAAGCCGCCCAGGACCATCTCCACCACGTCCATGGTCTCGGCGTCGGTGACCCGCATCCCGGCCACGAAGGTGCTCTCCTTGCCCAGCCGGCGTAGATGCGCCCCGATCTGGGGCCCACCACCGTGCACCACCACCGGGCGGATCCCCACCAGGCGCATGAGCACCACGTCGCGGGCGAAACCGCTCTTGAGGCGCTCGTCCACCATGGCGTTGCCGCCGTACTTGATGACCATGGTCCGGCCGCGAAAGCGGCGGATATAGGGCAGGGCCTCGGTCAGGACCCGGGCGATCTGCATGGCGGCCTGGGCGCGCAGGCTCATCGCGTTCCCTCCTCAGGGCTTCCCTCGCGTCCCCGGGCAGGTTCAGAAGGGCGGCTCCAGATCCGGGGCCACCTCCGCCAGCAGCCGCCGGAAGGCCTTCTGGATGCGGTACAGGGCCCGCTCGTCGTCGCCCTCGAAGCGCAGGATGAGGCAGGGGGTGGTGTTGGAGGCCCGCACCAGGCCCCAGCCGTCCTCGAAGTCGGCGCGCAACCCATCGATGGTGGTCAGCACCGCTCCCTCCAGATGGGAGCCCCCGCGGGCTGCCTCCACCAAGCGGGTGACGATCGCCTGCTGGCTGCCCTCGGGGACCTCCAGGCGCAGCTCGGGGGTGCTCGCCCCGGCCGGGAGCTCGCCCACCACCCGGCTCACCGGACGGGCCTCGGCAGAGAGGATCTCCAGCAGCCGGGCGGCGGCGTAGAGGGCGTCGTCGAAGCCGAACCAGCGCTCCTTGAAGAAGATATGCCCGCTCATCTCGCCGGCCAGCAAGGCCCCGGTCTCGCGCATCTTGCGCTTGATGAGGGAGTGGCCCGTGCGCCACATCAGGGGCCGCCCCCCCAGGCGGCGGATCTCCTCGGCCAGGTGCCGGCTGCACTTGACGTCGAAGAGGATGGTGGCTCCGGGATGGCGAGAGAGCACGTCCCGGGCGAAGAGCATCATCTGTCGATCCGGCCAGACCACCTCCCCCCGCTCGTCCAGCAGGGCCAGGCGGTCCCCGTCCCCGTCGAAGGCCAGGCCCAGGTCGGCCCCGCCCCGGCGCAGGGCCTGCACCAGGTCGCGCAGGTTCTCCGGCTGGCTGGGATCGGGATGGTGGTGGGGGAAGCGCCCGTCGATCTCGCAGTGGAGCTCCTCCACCTCGCAGCCCAGGGCCCGCAGGAGCCGGGGGGCGGCCTCCCCTGCGGCCCCGTTGCCGCAGTCCACCACCACCCGCAGGGGACGGGCCAGGCGCACGTCATCCACCACGGTCTGGATGTAGTCGGCCAGCACCTCCTGGTGGCGCAGGCTCCCCTCGCCGGCGGCCAGGTCCCCGGTCTCCATGCGCCGACGCAGGGCCTGGATGGCCTCCTGGGCCAGGGTCTCGCCCTTGAGGACGATCTTGAAGCCGTTGTACTGGGGCGGGTTGTGGCTGCCGGTGACCATCACCCCGGAGCGGGCCGTCAGATAGTGGGTGGCGAAGTAGAGCACCGGCGTGGGCACCAGGCCGATGTCCACCACCTCCCGGCCCGAGGCCAGCAGCCCCCGGACGAGAGCCTCGGCCAGCTCGGGGCTGGAGAGCCGCCCGTCCCGGCCCACCACCACCGCCTGCTCGCCTCGGGCCAGGGCCTCGGTGCCGATAGCCTGCCCCAGGCGCTCCACCAGCGCCGGGGTGAGGGTCTCGCCCACCACCCCGCGCACGTCATAAGCCCTGAAGATGGAGGCGGGCACCACCACACCGCCCCCCGAGCCGGCTTGCCCCTCGTGCATCTGCTCCCCTTCTTCCGCTC
>WFXX01000256.1 GCA_015490395.1 Gammaproteobacteria bacterium
CCCGGGGGTGGGGCGCTGGGAGGCCTACCGGGAGCTGGCCAACGTGGCCACGGGGCGTGCGGCGGACCTGCTGGCTCGGCTGCTCGGCGTTTTCGTCCTCATGCCCCGTCCCAACGTCAGCTTTTTGACCCGTCAGGATTTGCTCATGATCCTGGCCCAGGTGGCCGGCCGCGGCCCGGTGACGGCGGTCTGCCAGGGCTTCGTCGCCCCGCAGCTGGCGGGCGAGGCCCTGCTGCTCTTCGACGAGGCCAGCGTGGACGACTTGGCGGCCTTGGCCCGTGGCCAGGGCAATCTCGGGGCGGGCGAGGAGGGGGATGGGGATGGGACGGACCTAGCGTTGCGGGCCGAGCTCACCCTGGACGTGACCGGGATCCTGGTCAGCGCCTTCCTGAGGGGGCTGGCCGAGCAGCTGGATCTCAGCTTCCACCAGGGCCAGCCCCGCTGGCTGGGCCGCGAGGTGCGCGGCCAGGAGCTGCTGCGTCCTGAGCAGCTGCGCTGGCGCCAAGTGCTGGCCATGGAGATCGGATACCGCCTGGAAGGGCGTCCCCTGCGCTGTGATCTGCTGCTGCTGTTCACCGAGGATTCCGTGGCGGCCCTGGACGAGCGCCTCTCCTGCCTGGTGCGTTGAGATGGGGGTCGAGGGGCAACGGGGGATGGCTGAGCTGGGGGAGCTGCACTGGCTCATGTCCATGGTCCAGTCCCTGGATGTGGGCTTGGTGGTGCTGGACCGTGCTTACCGGATCCAGGTTTGGAACGCTTTCATGGAGAACCACAGCGGGCTGCCCGCTACTCGGGTCAAGGGACGGCCCCTGTACGAGCTCTTCCCCAACCTGCCCGAGGGGTGGCTGCGGCGCAAGTGCGAGCCTGTCTTTTTGCTGGCCAGCCGGGCCTTCTCCTCCTGGGAGCAGCGGCCCTACCTGTTCCGCTTCCGCACCTATCGCCCCATCACGGGGGCGGCGGAGCACATGTATCAAGATGTCAGCTTCGTGCCCTTGCTCTCGCCCACCGGGCAGGTGGACCACGTGGGGCTGCTGATCTACGACGTCACCGACGTGGCCGTGCACAAGCAGGCCCTGGAGGGGGCTAACCAGCAGCTGGAGGAGCTCAACCGGGTGGACGGGCTCACCGGTCTCTACAACCGCCGCTACCTGGACGAGTGCCTGGATCGGGAGTTCCGACGCAGCCGGCGCAGCGGCCAGCCGGCCTCGCTGCTGATGATGGACGTCGACCACTTCAAGCGTATCAACGACACCCTGGGCCACTTGGCGGGGGACGAGGTGCTGCGGGCCACCGCGGAGGTGCTGCGAAAGGGCCTGCGGGCCACCGACCTGGCCGGCCGCTATGGGGGCGAGGAGTTCTGCGCCATCTTGGTGGATGCGCCTGAGACGGCTGGCCTGCGGGTGGCCGAGCGGCTGCGGGAGCAGGTGGCAGGTTGCGAGCTGCGCGTGGAGGGGCGATCCCTGCGCTGGACCATCAGCGTCGGGGTCGCCGGCCTGGCCCCCGAGCTGGACGGGCCCCGGGCCTGGGTGGCCCGGGCCGACCAGGCCCTCTACCGGGCCAAGGAGCTGGGTCGCAACCGCTGCTGCCTCTTCGGCGCCTGAGCCGGATACCGTTGCCGTGCTGGAGGTGGTGCTCCACTGCCCCGAGATCCCGCCTAACACAGGCAACGTCATCCGTCTGTGCGCCAACACCGGCTGCCGGCTGCATCTCATCGAGCCCCTCGGGTTCGTCTTAGACGATGCCCGGCTGCGCCGGGCCGGGCTGGACTACCGGGAGCTGGCGGTGCTACAGGTGCACCCCTGTCTGGAGGCTTTCTTGGAGGCGGTGCGCCCGCCGCGGCTGTGGGCCTTTAGCACCCGGGGCACCCGGCGCCACGTGGACGCCCGTTTCCGCGAGGGGGATGCCCTGCTCTTCGGCAGCGAGAGCAGGGGGCTGCCCCAGCCGGTGCTGGCGGCTCTGCCCGCGGAGCGGGTGCTGCGCCTGCCCATGCGTCCCAGGAGCCGCAGCCTCAACCTCTCCAACGCCGTGGCCGTGGCCGTCTACGAGGCCTGGCGCCAGCTGGGCTTTCCAGGGGCAGTGCCCTCGCTAGCCTGTGACGGGGCCGGGTGAGCGGCGCAGGAGGCAATAGAAGAAGCCCTGGAAGAAGGGATCAGGCAGGAGCCGACGGGCCCGGCGCAGCTCGGGTCGGAAGCGGTGCCCCTCCCAGCTGGCGAGCCCCTCCTGCCAGCGCCCTGCGGGAGGCTCCAGCGGTAGGATCTCCACCTCGCCCTCCATGGCCACGAGGGCTGCCTCCACCACCGCCTCGTTCTCCTCCGGGGCAAAGGAGCAGGTGGCGTAGAGCAGCACCCCGCCGGGGCGCAGGCAGCGCAGGCCGGCCAGGAGCAGCCGGCGCTGCTTGCGGGCCAGCTCCCGGATCTTGCGCCGCCCCCAATAGCGGAAGCTCTCCGGGCGGCTGAGGTGGAAACGGGCCTCGCTGGAGCAGGGGGCGTCCACCAGGACCCGATGGAAACGTCCGGGGACCAAGCGGTCCAGCCGGGTGCCGTCCCGCAGGTAGGGGCGCACGCAGGCTACGCCCGCCCGCTCCAGATTGGCCCGTAACCGGAAATAGCGCCCGCGTGCTGCCTCCACCGCGGCTACCCGGCCCTGATCTCCCATGCGGGCGGCCAGATGTAGGGCCTTGCCTCCGGGAGCGGCGCAAAGGTCCAGCACCTCCTCCCCGGGACGCGGATCCAGCAGGAGGGCGGCGAGCTGGCTCGCCAATCCCTGAGGATAGACCAGCCCCTCCTGGTGCAGGCGATGGTGGGTTAGGGCCTCCCGCTCCTCCGGGGGCAGGAGCAGGGCCTCCGGCAGGCCGGGCACGGGCCGCGGATGCAGCCCGTCGGCCTCCAAGACCCGGCGAGCCTCCTCGGGCGCGGCACGTAGGGTGTTGACCCGCACCGCCACCGGGCGCGGCAGGGCGAAGCTCGCCAGGGCCCGTCTCAGCTCTCCGGCGGGGAGGATCCGCTCCAGCCGCTCCATGAAATTGGGGGGCAAGGCGGCGCGGGCGGCGGCCACCGCCGTTTCCTCCGGGGCGACCTCCGTGTCGGCGAGCAGAGTCATCGCAGATGGAGGGGGGCGTCGAGGCGCATGTGAATGGACTGCCACGCGACGGAGTGGCGGTCCACGCGGCCCGGACAGGGATGGAGCAGGTGCTGCGCCTGGGGCCTCATCCCTTCCCAGGCCGAGGCTTCAGCCGCCGCGCTCCTCATCTGCCAGCTGGCAGCAGTGTGGAGCAAAGCTAGCGTGGCCGACTCAGGCACGGACCGCCTCCGCCGCCCGCTGGTCAAGCGCGCGAGTTCGGGCCTTGGGAGACTCCAGCCTCGTCAAGGCGGGCCATGAGCCTTGGCGAGCCGGGCCACCGGTGGCATCGGAACAGCCCATGACCGCCCCTCCGAGTCTTCCGCGTCCGGGTCTCTCCGACAACGAGGCTCGCTCCTCTTCTTCTCTTGTCTCACCTCGGGTTGCTACCGAGTCCTTCTCCTCTGGGCCACCAGCCGGCGGGGCAGGACACCCAGGCCCCGACGTCGTGGGGGCGAGGGGCCCCATGACGTAGGCAACGGCCGCGGTGCCCGGACTCTACTGAGCTTCCCCGTAGACAGGCCTGCCGCTGGCCCAGGGGCGGCAGGGTCAACGCCAACTCTAGGAGACTTGCTCCCGCCTCGGGTCGGCTGCCGCCTGACTGGCGGGCAGGTGTTGGGCCTGGTCCGGGAGACCGGCTCCGGCTCCCTAGGGTGGATACCGGCAAGGCGTCCGCGTCCTTAGGCCTTCTGGACCATGGCAAGGGCCGTCGCCGCTCGTCAACGGCCCTCGGCTAGCATCTCGCGCGCACCGCTTCCAGGCGCTCACCGAGCCCAAGCATCGCCCCTGGCGACCCGCCTGTCTAGGGGCACTCCCGTCCCCGAGCCGCTCTCCCGTCGTCTGTTTAGCTGCGCCACCGGCGCTGTCCGTATTCGATGTGCGGACAGCGCCCCGTAGACCGGGTCAAAGCCAGCGCAGGGAGGTGGCCCCTATCGCCGTAACCCCCACCAGGGCCGTCAGCGGCAGGCCCAGGCGCAGGTAGTCGGCGAAACGGTAGCCGCCCGGGCCGTAGACCATGAGGTTGGTCTGGTAACCCACCGGGGTGGCGAAACTGGCCGAGGCGGCCACCATGAGCACTGCGGCCACCGGCACCGGGTCCAGCCCCAAGGGGTCGGCGGCCGCGACGGCCACCGGGAACATGAGCACCGCGGCGGCGGTGTTGGAGATGAGGGCGGTGAGGAGGGCGGTGAGCACGAAGAGGGCACCCAGGAAGGCCGCGGGGTGGAGCCCATCCAGCCCCCCCACCGCGTCCAGCAGCAGTGCGCCAAGCGCCTGGGCGGCGCCGCTGGCCTCCAGGGCGCGTCCCAGGCCCAAGGAGGCGGCGATGGTGATGAGCACCTGCCAGTCCAGGCGCTGCCTCGCCCCGCTGGCGCTGGTGCAGCCGGCAAGCACCATGAGCAGGGCTGCCAGCATGGCCCCCTCCAGGAGGCTCAGCCCACCCAGGGTGACGGCCCCTACCATCACGCCCAGCACCGCCAGGGCCACTGGGGCGCGCTCGTGCTGGGGCACCACGGCCCCTTCCAGACGGCTGACCAGGAGGAAGTCTCGGGAGTTGCGCTGCTGGTCCACGAAGGACGGCGGCGCCTCCAGGAGCAGGGTGTCGCCGGGGCGCAGCACGATGTCACCGATCTTGCCTTGGACCCGCTCCCCGTTGCGGGCCACGGCGATGACAGCGGCGTTGTAACGGGTGCGGAAACGCCCCTCGCGGATGCTCTTGCCCACCAAGGGGGAGGAATCGGAGACCACCGCCTCCACCAGCACGCGCTCGGGCCGGGGGGCGTCCAGCTTGAAGATCTGGTCCGTGGCCGGCCGCAGCCCCCGGATGCGCTGCAAGTCCGCCACCGAGTCCACCACGCCGGCGAAGACCAGGCGGTCCCCGCCCTGGAGCCGCTCGTGGGGGGCGATGGCCGGCAGCACCCGCCCGGCTCGCTCGATCTCCACCAGGAACAGCTCCGGCAGGTGTCGCAGCCCGGCCTCCTCCACGGTTCTGCCCACCAAGGGACCGTCCTCGTCCACCAGCATCTCCACCGTGTACCGGCGGGGATCCTCCAGCAGGCTCAGGGCCGAGCGCCCCTCGGGCAGCCAGCGGCCGGCGAAGGCCAGGAGGAAGGCCAGCCCCACCGCCAGGCAGGGCAGCCCTACCCAGGCGATCTCGAACATGCCCAGCCCCCGCTGCCCGGGGAGCTGCTCCAGCAGGCCATTGACGATGAGGTTGGTGCTGCTGCCGATGAGGGTGCAGACCCCGCCCAGGATGGCGGCGTAGCTCAGGGGCAGGAGCAGCCTGGACAGAGGTAGCCCCAGCCGCCGGGCCCAGTCGGTGACCGCGGGGATGAGCACGGCCACCACGGGGGTGTTGTTCATGAAGGCCGAGAGGGCGGCGGTGGGCAGCATGAGCCGGGCTTGGGCGGCCCGCAGCCCACGAGGGCGGCCCAGCATGGCCTGGGCCAGCCAATGCACCGCCCCGGTGTCCTCCAGGCCGGCCACCACCACGTAAAGGAAGGCGATGGTGAGCAGGCCCTCGTTGGCGAGGCCGGCGAAGGCCTCCCCGGCCGGCACGGCCCCGCTCAGCACCACCAGGACCAAGGCGCCGGTGAGGGCTGTGTCGGGGGCCATGCGACGCAGGGCCATCAGAGCCACCGCCAAGGCGATGGCCCCCAGCACCAACCAGGCCTGCCAGCTCAATGCCAAGCTCCCCTATGCCCCCCGGGATCGAGGCAGGAGGGGCCTGCGGCCGCACCGCACGGGCGCGCGGCCCCCAAGGCGTCCGACCGGGGTATCGGCCGGCCTACGGCCGGCTGGAGGGGCTCAGGCCCCCAGGTGCAGGTCGCCGCCCTTGAGCAGCACGTTCCAGTAGAAGACAGGCAGGATGTAGCGCTTGAGCCAGAACATGCTGCGCCGCTCCCGGCCCTGGTCGAAGGGGAAGGTCTCCTTCGGCACCAGGTTATAGTCGAACTCGGCCAGCACCAGGCGCCCGAAGCCGGTCACCAGGGGGCAGGAGGCGTAGCCGTCGTAGGCCGCCTTGCCCGGCTGGCCGGCGATGGCGGTGAGCAGGTTGCTCACCAGCACCGGGGTCTGGGCCCGGATGGCCGCCGCCGTCTTGGAATTGGGGGTGTTGGTGCAGTCGCCCAGGCCGAAGACGTTCTCGTAGCGGGGGTGACGGAGGGTGTACATGTCCACCTCCAGCCAGCCCGCCGGGTCGGCCAGGGGGCTGTCCTGGATGAAGGCCGGCGGGCCCTGGGGCGGGGTGACATGGAGCAGGTCGTAGGAGACGGTCTCCCGCTGCCCGTCGGACAGGCGCTCCATCACCGCCTCCCGAGCCTCGGGCCGCACCTCCACCAAGTGGGTCTGGAAATGGGTCTCCAGCCCCTTGCGCTGGATGACCTGGTTGAGCACGGCGGCGTACTTCTTCACCGGGAAGATGCCCGGGGCCGCCGAGTAGAACAGGATCCGGCTCCGGTCCCGCACCCGGCGCCGGCGGAAGATCTCGTCGGCCAAGTACATGATCTTCTGTGCCGCACCGGGGCACTTGAAGGGGGGCTTGGGCTGGGTGAAGACGGCGGTGCCGCCTTGGAAGGCACGCAGGGCATCGCGGGTGCGCTGGGCGTGACGATAGTCGTAGATGCTCAGCACCGAGCCCTGCTCCAGGCCCTCCTGCAGCCCTGGCACCGCCTCCCAGGCGATGCGCAGGCCGGCCGCCACCACCAGGAAGTCGTAGCCCAGCTCCCGCTCGGCGTCGGTGAGGACCTTGTTCTGGTCGGGCTCCAGGCGGGTGACCCGCTCCCGGATCCACTGCACCCCCTCGGGGATGACCTTCTCCATGGGGCGGGCCGTGCGCTCGGCCTTCATCAGTCCCCCGCCCACCAGGGTCCAGCCCGGCTGGTAGTAGTGGGTGTCCGAGGGCTCCACCACGGCCACCGAGAGCTCGGGGGCCTCCTTGCGCAGGTGGGAAGCCACTGCGATGCCACCGGTGCCACCCCCGATGATCAGGACCTGATAGTGCTCGGCGTTGGGCATCTGCTCACCTCCTTGCCCGATCACGGACCCCGCGGCCATTGCGGCCCTTCCCCGCCACGCGATGCGGCTAGCCTGTCGGGGCGCCCCGGCATGCTGGCACGGGCCACACTTCCTCCCGGTGGCGGCCCTGTCTCTCCCCGGCGCGAGGCCCCCGGCCGCGCCCGATATATATCACAATGCGAACCGAGGCAGGCGTGCCGGTCCATTAGGGTCTGGATCCAGCGTCTGCCTCCTCCGGCGCGGCAGCCTCCCCCCCATAGGTGCGCCGGACGTAGTCCTCCACGATGGCCAGGAATTGGCGGGCGATGCCCTCGCCCTTGAGGGTCACCGTCTTCTCCCCGTCCACGTAGACCGGCGCCACCGGCACCTCCCCGGCCCCCGGCAGGGAGATGCCCACCTGAGCGTGGCGGCTCTCTCCGGGGCCGTTGACCACGCAGCCCATCACCGCCACGGTCAGGCCCTCCACCCCCGGATACCGGACACGCCACTCGGGCATGCGCCGACGCAGCTCTTGCTGCACCTCCTGCGCTAGCTCCTGGAAGAAGGTGGAGCTGGTGCGCCCGCAGCCCGGGCAGGAGATCACGGTGGGGGCGAAGGCACGCAGGCCCAAGGCCTGCAGGATCTCCTGGGCCACCTCCACCTCGCGGGTGCGGGGTTCCCCGGGCTCGGGAGTGAGGGAGACGCGGATGGTGTCGCCGATACCCTCCTGGAGCAGCACGGCCAAGGCGGCGGCGCTGGCGACGATGCCCGGCACCCCCATGCCGGCCTCGGTCAGGCCCAGGTGTAGCGGATAGCGACAGCGGCGGGCCAGCTCCCGATAAACAGCGACGAGGGTCTGAACGTCGGAGACCTTGCACGAGAGCACGATGCGGTCGGCGGGCAGGCCCAGGGCCTCGGCCCGGGCGGCGCTCTCCAGGGCCGAGCGCACCAGGGCCTCGCGCATCACCGCCTCCGGCGGCGCAGGCTCGGGTCGGCGGGCGTTCTCGTCCATGAGCCGGGCCAGCAGCTCCTGGTCCAGGCTGCCGCCGTTGACCCCGATACGCACCGGCTTGCCGTGGCGGCAGGCGGCCTCGATCATGGCCGCGAACTGCGCATCCTTGCGGCTGCCGCGGCCTACGTTGCCGGGGTTGATGCGCAGCTTGTCCAGGGCCTCCGCGCAGGCGGGATGGCGAGCCAGCAGCCGATGACCGTTGAAGTGGAAATCCCCCACCAGGGGCACCCGGCAGCCGCGGGCCTCCAGGGCCTCGCGGATACGGGGCACGGCCGCCGCGGCCTCCTCGGTGTTCACCGTCAGGCGCACCAGCTCAGAGCCGGCTCGGGCCAGGGCCAGCACCTGCTCCACGGTGGCAGCCACGTCTGCGGTGTCCGTGCTGGTCATGGACTGCACGGCCACCGGCGCCCCGCCCCCCAGGGT
>WFXX01000257.1 GCA_015490395.1 Gammaproteobacteria bacterium
GACTACCTGGCCACGGCCCTGCCCGTGGCCAGGTAGTCAGCCACCTGGGCCCTCAGGGTGGCCTCGTCCTCCGGATAGAACAGTCCGGCCACCGCCGGCTCCCTCGTCCGCGTGCCAGGCTCGCTCCTGCCCATCGTCGCGCCTCCGGATGGCATGCCCCGATCTCCTGCGCCATGCGCTATAGCCTGAAGGGGCCGTCCGGCACAAGGGCCGGTGCCCGGCGCGGGAACCCGGCCCCGCCTGTCCCGTCAGACCGGACAAAGGGCCGCCGGTTCGCGGCGGCCGGGAGGAGACGTGGCGATGAGCCAGACGAGGGCGAGGGCGGCCGGGGGCGGGGTCCCGGCCCGGTACTGGCACCGCCTGGAGGACGGCCGCATCCAGTGCGATCTCTGCCCCCGCTCCTGCAGGCTGCGGGAGGGGCAGGCGGGGCTGTGCTTCGTCCGGCGGCGGGAGGACGACCGCATGGTGCTGGCCACCTACGGACGCTCCAGCGGCTTCTGCGTGGACCCTATTGAGAAGAAGCCCCTGTACCACTTCCTGCCTGGCACGCCGGTGCTCTCCTTCGGCACCGCCGGCTGCAACCTGGCCTGCAAGTTCTGCCAGAACTGGGACATGAGCAAGGCCCGGGAGATGGACGTCCTGGCCGACCAGGCTCCCCCCGAGGCCATCGCCCAGGCCGCCGCTACGCTGGGCTGCGCCAGCGTGGCCTACACCTACAACGACCCGGTGATCTTCCTCGAGTACGCCGTGGACGTGGCCCAGGCCTGCCGGGAGCGGGGCATCCGCTCCGTGGCCGTGACCGCGGGCTGGATCTGCGATCCGGCCCGGGCCGAGCTCTTCCGGCACATGGACGCGGCCAACGTGGACCTGAAGGCCTTCGGCGAGCGCTTCTACCGCAAGGTCTGCGGGGCCAGCCTGGCCCCGGTCCTGGAGACCCTCGAATATCTGGCCCGGGAGACCTCCGTATGGCTGGAGCTCACCACCTTGCTCATCCCCGGCGAGAACGACGACCCCCGGGAGCTGGAGGCCATGGCCGCGTGGGTGGCCGAGCGCCTGGGCCCCGACGTGCCCTGGCACTTCACCGCCTTCCATCCGGACTGGAAGATGCGCGACCGACCGCCCACCCCCCTGCGCACCCTGCTCCGGGCCCGGCGCATCGCCCAGGAGGCGGGCATGCGCTTCGTGTACACGGGCAACGTGCATCATGAGGAGACCGGCAGCACCTTCTGCCCGGGCTGCGGGGCCCGGCTCATCGGCCGCGACTGGTACCGCATCACCGCCTGGGGCCTGGACGAGACCGGCCGCTGCCGGGCCTGCGGCACGTCTCTCCCGGGCCGCTTCCAGGGCCCGCCCGGGCGGTGGGGGCGGCGTCGGCTCCCCGTACGTCTGGCGGCGCTCTCTTGAGGCATCCTTGCCCCGGGATTCGCTTCTCGGTCCCGTTCCCGTCGGCGGCTGCCTGGGCTAGGCTGGGGCCGCGGCCGGCGGCTGGCCACGGGAGGAAGAGGGCATGCGCGGGGGCGGCCTGGCGGTGAGCCTGGAGGGCGTGCGCAAGGCCTACCCGGAAGGCGGGGGGCTGCGGGAGGTGCTGCGCGGGGTGGATCTGTCCCTGGCCCCCGGAGAGCGGGCTGCCCTGCTGGGCCCCTCGGGCTGCGGCAAGACCACCCTGCTGCACCTGGCGGGGGCCCTGGATCGTCCGGATGCCGGACGGGTCCGGGTGGGTGAGCTGGACCTGGGCGCCCTCCCCGAGCGGTCCCTGGACCGTTTCCGTCGCCGCTCCCTGGGCCTGGTGCTCCAGGACGGCGGGCTGCTGCCCACCCTCACCGTCCTGGAGAACCTGCTCCTGCCCCTGGAGCTGGCCGGCCGCCGAGGCCCAGCCGCCCGGGCCGCGGCTCGGGCCCTGCTCCGACGGCTGGAGCTGGAGGAGGCGGCGAACCGCTATCCCGATGCCCTCTCCGGCGGCGAGCGGCAGCGGCTGGCGGTGGCCCGGGCGGTGATCCACGGCCCGGGGCTGGTGCTGGCCGATGAGCCCACGGGGAGCCTGGACGGGGAGCGGCGCCGGGAAGTGCTGGCGGTGTTGGGCGATCTGGCCGCCGAGCGGGGGGCCACCGTGCTGGTGGCCACCCACGATCCCGAGGTGGCGGCCTGGGCGAAACGGGTCCTGCGGCTTCGGGAGGGCCGGCTGGAAGAGGTCCGGGAGGAGGCCGGGTGAGGGTCCTGGCCCGGGCCTGGCTGCGCCACGGGCTGCGGCACCCCGGGCGGCTGGCGGCCGCCGTGCTGGGGGTGGGGC
>WFXX01000258.1 GCA_015490395.1 Gammaproteobacteria bacterium
CAGGGGCGGGGCGGCAAAGAAAAGGCCCGCCTGGCGGCGGGCCTCCGGCGGGCGGTGCCTCCTTGCCGCCGGCTACTTGCTCATGGCCTTCTTGAACATGCGCTCGGCACGCTGGTTGGCCCGGTCGGCGGCCGCCTTGGCCTCGGCCGCCTCCTGGCGGGCCTGTCCGGCCGCGTCCTCGGCCCGGCGGGCGGCGGCCAGGGCCTGATCGGCCGTCTCCTTGGCCTCGGCGGCCAGACGTTTGGCCTCCTCCGCGGTACGCTGGGCCTGCTGGACCTGGCCCCGGAGGGTCTCCAGCTCCTGCTGGCTGGTGGTGGCGCAGCCGGCGCTCAGCAGCGCGGCGGCGGCCACGGCGAGTGCAGGGGTGGTGCGCTTGAGCATGATCCTTCCCTCTGGTTGTTGGACCCCATGGCTCCGGGCCCGCCCCCGCTGCTGGGCGGCCGGGCACGCCTGCGGGACGTCCGGGCCCCGCGCCCGCCGCGCCCCGGGGCGGCGGCGCGCTAATGGTAGCGCCGGGCACGGGGCGGGGCAACGCGCCGAACGCGGCCTAGAAGCGCAGCCTCAGGCCGCTGCGATAGCGCAGGTCGGTGCGCAGCACCCCCGTGCGGGGCCGGCTGTCGTGCCCGGCCTCCACGGCGAGGGTGAGGGCCAGGCGCGGGCCCAGGGGGGCGAGGAGGCGCAGCTGGCCCAGGGCCCGGAAGTCGGCCGGCGCCCGCACCAGGGGCTGCCAGTAGAGCAGGGCCTCCAGGCCGGCCCCGGAGCCCGCTCCCGTCGGCCGACGCAGGCCGGCGTAGAGGTTGAGGCGCCATGCCAGCTCCCTGGCCGCGGCCTCGCCGTCCCCCGCCCGGTAGTCCTCCAGCACGCGGAGCAGGCCGAGGCCCGCCACGGCCTCGAGGCGGCCGGAGGCCGGATGCTCCAGGCGCAGCCCCCCGCCGGCCAGCAGGCGCAGGCGAAGCCGCTGGAAGGCGTCCCGCCGGCCCTGGAGGAGCAGCTCCCAGGCGGGCCGCCAGGGCAGGGCCGGCGGGGGGCTGGTCGAGGACAGGGGGCGGATGCGGCGCAGGTGCAGGAAGGCCCGGTCGGCGTTGCGCCGGCCCAGGCTGCGGCCGTAATCGTAGCCGGCCAGGAGGAGGTGGGCGGCACCGGGGCCGCGGTGGCGCAGGGCCAGGTCCAGGCCGGCCGAGAGGGTCCGGCTGTTGCCCTGGCGGCCGGCCAGGCTCCCGAGGGCCTCCCCGGAGAGGCCCTCCGGCAGCGCGGCGGTGGGCCTCAGGGCCACCGGCACGATGGCGGCGGCGGGCACAGCGGCGGCCAGCAGGGCAAGGGCCGACAGGGCGGCGGGGAGCGCCGCCCGAGGGAGGAGGCGCATCTCAGGCCAGGGCCTGGCGCAGCACGTAGGGGAGGATCCCCCCGTGGCGGAAGAGCTCCAGCTCGTGGGCGGTGTCGATGCGGGCCCGCACCCGGAAGCGTCGCGCCGCGCCCCCGGGGGCCTCGGCCTCCACCTCCAGCTCCGCCCCCGGCCGCAGGGCGGCGAGCCCCCGCACGTGGTAGAGCTCCTCCCCGGTCAGGCCCAGCTCCTCCGCCCCCTCGCCGGGGAGGAACTCCAATGGGAGCACCCCCATCCCCACCAGGTTGGCGCGGTGGATGCGCTCGAAGCTGCGGGCGATGACCGCCCGCACCCCCAGCAGGCGCGGGCCCTTGGCCGCCCAGTCCCGGGAGGAGCCGGTGCCGTACTCCCGCCCGGCGATGACCACCAGGGGCACGCCCTCCTGCCGGTAGCGCTCGGCCGCCTCGTAGATGCTCATGCGCTCGCCGTCGGGAAGATGCCGGGTCCAGCCGCCCTCCACCCCCGGCACCAGGCGGTTGCGGATACGGATGTTGGCGAAGGTGCCCCGGACCATGACCTCGTGGTTGCCGCGGCGGGCGCCGTAGGAGTTGAACTCGGCGGGCGGGACTCCCTGCTCCATCAGATAGCGCCCCGCCGGGCTGTCCTCGGGAATGGTCCCGGCCGGGGAGATGTGATCGGTGGTCACCGAGTCCCCCAGCAGAGCTAGCACGCGGGCCCCGCGGATGTCCTCCAGGGGCTTGGGGTCGCGCTCCAGATCCTGGAAGAAGGGGGGCTCCTTGATGTAGGTGGACTCCTCCCGCCAGGGATAGAGCTGGCCCCCCGGGGCCTCCAGGCACCGCCAAGGCTCGTCCCCGCTCTCGATGTCGGCGTAGATGCGCCGGAAGGGCTCGGGGCGCACGTGCCGGCGCACCGCCTCCTCCACCTCCTCCGCCGAGGGCCAGAGGTCGCGCAGGTAGACGTGCTCGCCGTTGGGGTCGGTGCCCAGGGGGTCCCGGGTGAGGTCCAGGTTGAGGTTGCCGGCCAAGGCGTAGGCCACCACCAGAGGCGGGGAGGCCAGGTAGTTGGCCCGCACCAGGGGGTTGACCCGCCCCTCGAAGTTGCGGTTGCCCGAGAGCACGGCGGCGGTGGCCAAGTCCCCCTCGCGGATGGCCTCGGCGATATGCGCCGGCAGCTGGCCGCTGTTGCCGATGCAGGTGGTGCAGCCGTAGCCCACCAGGTGGAAGCCCAGGGCCTCCAGGTAGGGCAGCAGGCCGGCCCGCCGCAGGTAGTCGGTGACCACCCGCGAGCCGGGAGCCAGGCTGGTCTTGACCCAGGGCTTGACGTGCAGCCCGCGGTGCACGGCGTTGCGCGCCAGGAGCCCGGCGGCCATGAGCACCGAGGGGTTGGAGGTGTTGGTGCAGCTGGTGATGGCGGCGATGACGATGGAGCCGTGGCAGAGGTTGTAGCTCAGCCCGTTGGGCTGGCGCACCCGGACGCAGGTGCCGAAGACCTCCACCCCGTGGTCGGGGTGCACCTCGGCGTACTCGGGCGCCACCAGCATGGGCGGACCTCCTTCCTCCACCCAGCGGGCCACGTGCTCCCGCTCGCCGTTGGGCTCCTTGGACCCGTGGTAGTGCCGCACCAGGGCCTCGCGGAAGGAGCGGCGCACCTGGCCCAGCGGCACCCGGTCCTGGGGTCGGGAGGGGCCGGCGAGCGAGGGCTCCACGGTGGCCAGGTCCAGCTCCAGGAGGTCCGAGTAGGCCGCCCCGGTCTCGCCACCCTCGCACCACAGCCCCTGGGCCCGGTAGTAGGCCTCCACCAGAGGGGCCAGGGCCTCGCGGCCGGTCAGGCGCAGGTAGTCCACGGTCACCCCGTCCACCGGGAACAGGCCGCAGGTGGCCCCGTACTCGGGGGCCATGTTGGCCAGGGTGGCCCGGTCGGCCAGGCTCAGGGAGGCCGCCCCGGGGCCGAAGAACTCCACCAGCTTGCCCACCACCCCCTTCTCCCGCAGGCGCTGGGTGAGGGTCAGCACCAGGTCCGTGGCGGTCACCCCCGCGGGCAGCCGGCCCTCCAGGCGCACGCCCACCACCTCGGGGATGCGCATGGAGCTGGGCTGGCCCAGCATGGCGGCCTCGGCCTCGATGCCGCCCACCCCCCAGCCCAGCACCCCCAGGCCGTTGATCATGGTGGTGTGGGAGTCGGTGCCGATGACGGTGTCCGGGTAGATCCAGTCCTCGCCGTCGCGGCGGGCGGTCATGGCCACCCGGGCCAGGTGCTCCAGGTTGATCTGGTGCACGATCCCGCTGCCCGGGGGGATGATGCGCAGGTTGCGGAAGGCCTGCTGCCCCCAGCGCAGGAACTCGTAGCGCTCCCGGTTGCGCTCGAACTCCCGGGCCACGTTGTAGGCGTAGGCCCGCTCGCTCCCGTAGTGGTCCACCTGCACCGAGTGGTCGATGACCAGGTCGGCGGGGGTGTAAGGGTTGATCCGAGCCGGGTCGCCTCCTAGCCGCTCCAGGGCCGCGCGCATGGCCGCCAGATCGGCCACCGCCGGCACCCCGGTGAAGTCCTGCAGCAGGACCCGGGCGGGCATGAAGAAGATCTCCCGCTCGGGCACGGCGCCGGGGCGCCAGGCGGCCAGGGCGGCGATGTCCTCCCGGGTGACGGTGCGCCCGTCCTCGTGGCGCAGCAGATTCTCCAGGAGGATGCGGATGGCCACGGGCAGGCGGGATATCCCCTCGAGGCCGGCCGTCTCCAGGGCGGGTAGGGCGTGGTAGCGGTAGCGGCGCCCCCCCGCCTCCAGCTCGCGGAGGGTGCCGAAGCTGTCCGGGTGTGGGGCCATGACGTCTCCTTCAACCTCGTCGATGCCCTTCGGCCGCGCGTAGGCCCAGCGCTTCCCTAACCCTAGATCTTCCCTGGGGAAACGAGTGGGCGGTGCGGGGCTGTGGAGCGGCCGGCGGGCCCGATGTTGCGGCGCGGCCCCCGCCTTGTCAACGCCGCGGGCGGGCCCCGGAGGCGGCCGGGACCCGGTTCTCCCGGCGGGCCACGGCCAGCAGCAGGCGCTCCAGCCAGGGCCGAGGCAGGGCCCGCTGGGCCAGGGCCAGCCAGCGGGCGGGGCGGG
>WFXX01000259.1 GCA_015490395.1 Gammaproteobacteria bacterium
CATCACCGCCTTGTCCGTCTCCACCTGGGCCACCACGTCGCCCCGGGAGACCTTCTCCCCGATGGCCTTCTCCCAGCTCACCACCACCCCCTCGGTCATGGTGTCCGAGAGCTGGGGCATCTTGATGGTGTAGACGGCGCCCTCGGGGGCCGTAACGGCGGGGGCGGTGCGGGTGTCGGCCCCGGCCTCCCCCTCGGCCTCGCCTGCTGCCTGCCCCGCGCCCCTCTCCTCCGAATGCCGCACAGGGGGCCCGGAAGCAGCGGACGTGGCCTCGGGGGCGGGCCCGGGCGCGGCCTCCTCGCGCACCACCTCCTCGGGGCTGGCGACCAGATAGGCGATGGGCTCGCCTACCGGGACGGTGGCCCCCTCCGGGGCTCGAGGGCCCGAGAGATAGCCCTCCCGGAACACCTCCACGTCCATCACCGCCTTGTCCGTCTCCACCTGGGCCACCACGTCGCCCCGGGAGACCTTCTCCCCGACGGCCTTCTCCCAGCTCACCACCACCCCCTCGGTCATGGTGTCCGAGAGCTGGGGCATCTTGATCACGTAGGGCTCTGCCATGGCCTGCTCCCTTGCCAGATGGGTGGGAGGGGGCGCGGCGGCGGATCACCGGCCGAGCAGCCGGCGCACCGCTTCCACCACGCGCTGGGGGTTGGGGATGGCCGCCTTCTCCAGACGGCGGTTGTAGGGGATGGGCACCATGGCGGCGGAGACCCGCACCGGCGGGGCGTCCAGCTCGAAGAAGCACTCCTCGTTGAGCACGGCCATCACCTCCGCGCCCACGCCCACCGGGGCCTCGGCCTCCTCCACCACCACCGCCCGGTGGGTCTTGGCCACCGAGCGCCGGATCCCCTCCCGGTCCAGGGGGGAGAGGGCGTAGAGGTCCACCACCTCGGCCTGGATGCCATCCTCCCGAGCCAGGGTCTCGGCGGCCTGGAGGCACCAGTGCACGGAGATGTTGTAGCCAAAGAGGGTCACGTCCCGCCCCTCCCGGGCGACCTCGGAGCCTTCCAGGGGGTGGAAGTACTCCTCGTCCGGCACCTCCCCCTTGAGGTTGTACATGAGCTCGTGCTCGTTGATGAACACCGGGTCGTCGCAGCGCACCGCCGACTTGAGCAGCCCGTAGGCCTGGCGCGGGTTGGAGGGGGTGACCACCCGCAGGCCTGCGATGCCCATGAACACCTTCTCCATGCGCGCCGAGTGCTGCGCCCCCAGCTGGTGGGCGGTGCCGCCCGGGGAGCGGATCACCACGGGGGCCTGGAGCTGGCCACCGGACATGTACCGGACCTTGGCCGCGGTGTTGACGATCTGGTCCAGGGCCAGCCAGGCGAAGTTCACCGACATGATCTCGATGATGGGGCGCACGCCCAGGAAGGAGGCCCCGATCCCCACGCCGGTGAAGCTGTTCTCGGAGATGGGGGTGTCGATGACCCGCTCGGGACCGTACTTGTCGTACAGGCCCTGGGTGGCCTTGTAGGTCCCGCCGGCGACCCCGATGTCCTCCCCCATGGCGATCACCAGGGGGTCGCGGGCCATCTCCTCGTCGTGCGCCCGCCGGATGGCCTCCCACATCATCATCACCGCCATCAGCGCGCCCCTCCCCGCACCCAGGGGTCGTTCTCCGCCAGCACGTAGCGCTCCAGCTCCTCCACCGGGGGCTCGGGCGACTGCTCGGCGAAGGGGATGATCTCGTGCTCGATCTCGTGAAGGATCTCGTCGTCCATCCGCTTGTACTCGTCCATGGTCAGCTCGCCGGCCTCGATGAGGCGGTCACGCAGGATGATGATGGGATCGCGCCGGCTCCACATCCGCTCCTCCTCCTTGGGCCGATAGGCATTGGAGTCGGACATGGAGTGGCCGCGGTAGCGGTAGGTGAGCAGCTCCAGGAAATAGGGCCCGTTGCCGCCGCGCACGTGCTCCACGGCCACCCGGGCGGCCGCATAGACCTTCTCCACGTCCTGGCCGTCCTCCTGGGCGGCCGGGATGCCGTAGCCGCAGACCCGCTTGTACTGGTCCACCACGGCGGTGGAGCGGTCGATGCGGGTCCCGATCCCATAGAGGTTGTTCTCGCAGACGAAGAGCACCGGCAGCTTCCAGAGGGCGGCCATGTTCAGGGACTCGTGGAAGGTGCCCTGGTTGTTGGCCGCGTCCCCCAGGAAGCAGATGGCGATCTCGTCGCCGCCCTTCATCTTGATGGCCTTGGCCATGCCCACCGCCAGGGGGAAGGGCCCGCCCACCAGGGCGTAGCCGCCCATGAAGCGATGGGCCACGTCGAACAGGTGCATGGAGCCGCCGCGGCCCTTGGAGCAGCCGGTCTCCTTGCCGAAGAGCTCGGCCATCACCGCCTTGGGGTCGCAGCCGCACTTGATGGCGTGGATGTGGTCCCGGTAGCCGGTGATGACGTAGTCATGGCCCGGCCGGGCCGCCTCCATCACCCCATGCACGCAGGCCTCCTGGCCCGGGTAGAGATGCAGGAAGCCGCCGATCTTGCGCTCGACGTAGGCCTCGTAGCAGCGTTCCTCGAACCGCCGCGCGAAGAGCATCTCGCGCAGCACCCGCTTCTTGTCCGCGCTGTTCATGCCGTCCCCTAAGCTTGGGCCTGGGCTGGCGCGGGCGCGCCGGTCGCCGCCCGCAAGCGGCCCTCCCGGGGCCCGGGCGGCGGAAAACGCGGTATGATCCCCCCTTTGCCGCAGGGGGGTCAAGCCAGCGCCCGCTGGCAACCGGAAAGCGCGAGGCGGGCGCAGGGAGGAAGGCGATGTCCTTGAGCCTGGAGAGCCTGGAGCGGGCGCCCCGGGAAGGGGAGCTGGACGCGGCCGGCGTGGTGTGGCTGCTCCTGCCCCACCGCGGGGCCCTGGAGGCCCTGGCGGCCCTGCCTCACGGGCCCCTCCTGGCCCGCCGGCTGCGTGCCCGGGAGCGGGCCGCCGGCCCCCTGGGCGAGGAGCCCTGGGCCACCGCCCTGCCCAACGCCAGGGGCACCCGGGTCCTGCTCCAGCGGCTCCCCGGCCCCGACCCGGAGGCCGGGGCCTTTCCCCTGCTGGAGCGCGCCCGCCGGGGGGCGCAGGCCGCCCTGGCCGAGCGCCCCGCCCGGCTGGTGGTGGCCGCGGCCGGGCTGGAGGGCGGCGCCCTGGAGGAGGCCCTGGCCGCCGCGGCCCGGGCCCTGCTCGCCGCCTCCCGGTCCCTGCCCAGCTACCGGCGCGAGCGCCGTCCCCCGCCTCGGGTGCGGGCCCGCCTGCACGGGGCCCGCGCCCTGGACCTGGCGCGGCTGGAGGCCGAGGCCGAAGGCAACTTCCTCGCCAGGCGCCTCGCCACCGAGCCCCCCGACCGGCTCACCCCCGGGGCCCTGCGGGAGGAGGCTCGCCGGCTGGCCCGGCGCCACGGCTGGTCCTTCCGCTTCCTGGGGCGTCGGCAGCTGGAGCGCCTGGGGGCGGGGGCCTTCCTGGCCGTGGCCCGGGCCGATGCCGCGGACGAGGCGGGCATCGTGCACCTGCGCTACCGTCCCCGCGGGGCCGCTGCCTCCCCGGCGCTGGCCCTGGTGGGCAAGGGGGTGTGCTTCGACACCGGCGGGGTGCACCTCAAGCCGGCCCGGCACATGCGCCACATGCACGAGGACATGGGCGGGGCGGCGGTGGCCCTGGGCCTCCTGGAGGGCCTGACGCGCCTGCGCTGCCCTCATCCCGTGGACGCCTACCTGGCCCTGGCCCGGAACCTGGTGGGGCCCCGGGCCTATCTGCCGGGGGAAGTGGTGCGGACCCTGGACGGCACCAGCGTGGAAATCGTCCACACCGACGCCGAGGGCCGGCTGCTCCTGGCCGACACCCTGGCCCTGGCCGCCCGATCCCGCCCGGGCCTGATCCTGGACCTCGCCACCCTCACTGGGGCCTGCATCTACGCCCTGGGCACCCGCTACAGCGGGGCCTTCACCAACCGCCCTGCCTGGCACTCCCGGCTCCTGGCCGCCGGGCGGGCCAGCGGGGAGCGGGTCTGGCCCTTTCCCATGGACCCCGACTACGACCGGGCCCTGGAGAGCGAGGTGGCGGACCTCAAGCAGTGCACCCTGGAGGGGGAGGCGGACCACATCCTGGCCGCCCGCTTCCTGAGCCGCTTCGTGCCCCGGGAGCTGCCCTGGATCCACCTGGACCTGGCCGCCGCCCGGGCCGAGGGGGGGCTGGGCGCGGTGCCCACGGCGGTCACCGGCTTCGGGGTGGCCTTCGGCCTGCGGCTGCTGCTGGAGGAGGGCCTGCTGGCCGAGGCCGCTCAGGCCGCCCGAGCCAGGAGGGGAGCCAGGAAGGCCGGCAGCCGCTCCTCCAGCCAGTAGCGGGGGCGCCACGGGCTGCCGGCCACGAAGCCCACGTGACCCCCTCGGGGCAGCAGCTCCAGCCGCACCGCCCCGCCCGCTAGGGAGCGCTCCAGATCCGCCAGCGCCTCGGGCGGCACGAAGGGGTCGTCCCGGGCCTGGACCAGGAGGGTGGGGACCCGGATCCGCCCCAGCCAGGGGCGGCAGTCGGCCACCCGGTAGTAATGATCCGCGTCCCGGAAGCCGTGCAGCGGCGCGGTGACCCGCTCGTCGAAGTCGCGCAGCCCCCGGGCCCCCGCCCAGGCCTCCCGGGGCAGCGGCAGGGTCCCGCGGCGGGCCTTGGCCGCCACCATCCTCCTCAGGCACCGGGTGAGATGAAGCTCATAAATCCTCGAGAAACCAGATCCGATGCGCGCCACGCATCCGGCCCT
>WFXX01000260.1 GCA_015490395.1 Gammaproteobacteria bacterium
GAGCACGGGCATCGTGGGGGGCACGGTGCCGGTGGCGGTGGGGGCCGCCTGGTCCTTCCGCCTGCGGGATGAGCGGCGGCTCGCGGCGGTCTTCTTCGGCGACGGCTGTTTCGAGGAGGGGGTGGTGCACGAGTCCATGGCCTTTGCCGCCCTGCATCGGCTGCCCGTGCTCTTCGTCTGCGAGGACAACGGCTACGCCGTCTACACCCCGCGCCGGGCCCGGCAGGCGGCCGAGCCCGAGGCGGTGGCCGCCGCCCACGGCCTGCGGGCCGCGGCCGTGGCGGGCGACGACGTGGAGGCCGTGCGGGAGGCAGCCGTGGAGCTGGCCGGCACCGCCCGCAGCGGCCGCCCTCGGCTGGCGGCCCCGGGAGGAGCTCATTCGGGCCCGGGGGCGCTGCCCCCTGGCCCGCGCGCGCCGCCGGCTGCTGGAGCGGGGGATGCTGGACGAGGGCCGGCTCCGCGCCCTGGAGCGGGAGGTGGCCGCCGAGATCGACGAGGCCTTCGCCTATGCGATGCGCAGCCCTTTCCCCGAGCGCCTCCCCTGGCGCTGAGGGCGCGGCACGGCCCCTGAGCGGGGCGGGAGCGGTGCGCGAGGCCCTGGCCCTGGCCCTGGCCCGGGATCCCTCGGTGGTGGTGGTGGGCGAGGGCGTCCCCGATCCCGGGGGCGTCTTCGGCACCACCCTGGGGCTGGCGGAGGCCTTCCCGGGGCGGGTGTTCGACGCCCCCCTGGCCGAGAACGCCCTGATGGGGATCGGCGTCGGCGCGGCCCTGGCCGGGCAGCGGCCGGTGCTGGTGCACCAGCGGATGGACTTCCTGCTGCTGGCCCTGGACCAGCTTCTCAACAACGCCGCCAAGTGGCGCGCCATGTTCGGCGGCACCGGGCGGCTGCCCCTGGTGGTGCGCGCGGTGATCGGGCGCGGCTGGGGCCAGGGTCCCCAGCACGGCCAGAGCCTCCAGGCCCTCCTGGCCCACGTGCCCGGGCTGCGGGTGGTGATGCCCGTGACCCCGGCGGACGCCAAGGGGATGCTCTGCGCGGCCCTGGAGGGGGAGGACCCGGTGGTGGTGCTGGAGCACCGCTGGCTCCACGGCCTGGAGGGCCCCGTGCCCGAGGGCTGGAGCCCGAGCCCCCTGGAGGGCGCGGTGGTGCGCCGCGGCGGCGGGGCCGCCACGGTGGCGGCCTTCTCCCACATGGTGGTGGAGGCCCTGCGGGCGGCGGAGGCCCTGGCGGCCCTCGGCCTCGAGGTGGAGGTCCTGGACATGCGGGCCGTCGCTCCCCTGGACGTGGAGGCGGTGGTCCGCTCCGTGGCCCGCACCCGCCGCCTGGTGGTGGCCGACACCGGGCACCGACGGCTGGGCGTGGCGGGGGAGCTGGCCGCCTCGGTGGCCGAGCGCGCCTGGGGCCTGCTGGAGGCGCCTCCGCGCCGCGTGGCCCTCCCCGACTGGCCCGCGCCCACCAGCCCCGCCCTGGCCCGCCGCTACTATCCCGGGGCCCGGGAGATCGCCGCCGAGGTGCTGGATCTCTGCGGCCTGCCGCGCCAGCGTCCGGAGGTCGCCGAGCTGCTGCGGCGGCTGGAGCCCCGCGGCTTCGGCGACGTCCCCGGGGACCGCCCTGTGGGTCCTTTCTGAGCGAACGAGGAGGGAGCACCATGAGCGAAGCCGCCCGCAGGAACCGCTTCGGGCAGAAGGTGGTGACGGCCATCCCCGAGGGGGCGCCTCTGGCCCGGCGCCCCGGCCACAAGCTGCGCACCGACAACCGCATCGTGGACCGTCGGGTGCTCGTCCCCGTGCCGGGCCCCGGCGGGGAGGGCACGGCCCCGGCGCGCGAGGAGGAGGTCCCCAACCGCTTCACCGGGCCGAGCTTCCGCAACCGGGGGCCGCGCTTCCGCTTCGACGGGCACAAGATGCTCCACCACCTGGATAGGGTGCTGGCCTGGCAGCGAGGCGAGCGTTTCCCGCCGATCCACATCGACATGGGGCTGACCAAGTTCTGCAACACCGCCTGCCTCTATTGCTACGCGGTGGTCCAGAACATGGAGCGCGGCACCATGATCGGGCGCGAGGCCCTGCTGCGCTTCGTGGAGGACTGCGGCCGCCTGGGGGTGCGCTCCATCGGCTTCATCGGCGACGGCGAGCCCACCCTCAACCCGGCCTTGTACGACGCGGCCGTGCTGGCGGCCCGTTGCGGGGTGGACACGGCCATGGCCACCAACGGGCTGCGGCTGGACATGGATCGGGCCCACGACCTGCTGCGCTCCATGTCCTGGATCCGCTTCAACCTCTCGGCGGGCACCCCCGAGGGCTTCCGCCGGGTGCACCAGTCCCGGGAGGAGCACTTCCACCTGCTGGTGGAGAAGATCCGCGCCCTGGTGGCGCTCAAGCGCCGCCACGGCTACCGCTGCACCCTGGGGCTGCAGATGGTGCTCATCCCCGAGTGCTTCGACCAGGTGCTGGCCGAGGCCGAGCTGGGCCGCGAGCTGGGCGTGGACTACTTCGTCATCAAGCACTGCTCGGATTCCGAGTACAGGGAGATCGGCATCGACTACGCGGACTACCTCCGCGTCCAGGAGGAGCTCCTCCAGGCCGAGCGGCTGTCCTCGGAGGACTACGTGGTGCAGGTGAAGTGGAACAAGATCAACGTCCAGGGCGAGACCGAGCTCTACCGCAACGGCTACCGCAAGTACGACGTCTGCTACGGCACGCCCTTCCTGCTCCAGATCTCCGGAAACGGCAAGGTCTATCCTTGCGGCCCCTTCTTCAACAAGGAGCGCTTCTATATCGGCGACATCCACGAGCAGTCCTTCTACGACATGGTCCACAGTGACCGATACTGGGCTGTGCACGAGGACGTCTCGCGCAGCGTGGACGTGCACAAGGACTGCGCCGTGGGATGCCGCCAGGACTACATCAACAAGTTCCTCTGGGATATCCGGAATCCGCCTGAGCATGTCAACTTCATCTAGCATAGCCGTACTGCCCGAGGGCACCGAGGCCGCCTTGCTGAAGGCGAATCTGGAGGCTCTGGAGTCCCTTCGCCCGGAGCTGTACCGCTGGCTGGTGGGCGAGGCCGGCCTGGAGGTCCAATGCGGGCTCGGTGGGCAGGTGCTGCGGGTGCTGCGCCCCGACGGGCGCGTGCTCTACGACCGAACGCGCCCGCAGCCGGTGGCCGAGCACACCCAGGGCAAGGGGGCCGTCCTGTTCCTGGGGCTGGCGCCCTCGCGGGCGCTGGAGCTGCTCCGCCGGAGCGCCCGGGAGGAGGACTTGCCCGGTAGCCCGGTCTTTCCAGCCTACGTGGTGCTCACTGACCCCGAGGAGGCCTGGGGTGCGTTGCTCCAGACCACTTTGGCACCCGTCTTGGAAGACCCCTCGGTGTTGCTCTTTCACGGCGAGGGCGCCCTGGAACGTTTCCTGGGGCACCTGCGACGGGATCCCCAGGCCCTCATGCCCACGCGCTTCGTAGGCCCTGAGGCGCGAGTGGCCGAGGCAGCCCGGGCCGTCGTGACCGTGATCGAGGAAGTCAACGCCCGCGCAGCCGACATGGCCCGCGAGCTGGCGGCATGCTACGCCAGACGGGACCCCGAGGCGTGGCTGCGGCGCCTGGAGGAGCCGCGCGGGTTGCGGGTGCTGGCCGTCACCAGCCGCTTCAGCAGCTACCTCCAGTACGCCACGCGGGACCTGGCCGCGGGGCTGCGTGCCATCGGCTGCGAGACGCGAGTGCTGCTGGAAGGCGACGCCCACTTGCGGCACGGCCCCCTCCGCTGGCTCGAGGCCATGCAGGGCTTTCGTCCGGACCTGCTGCTGTTCATCGACCACCACCGCAGCGAGTATCCCCACTTGCCCCGCAATCTGCCGGCGGTGAACTGGGTGCAGGATCTGCTGCCTAACGTGGTGCGGCCGGACGAGCCGCCGGGTCCCATGGACGTGACCTTGGCCTTCAATCCGGAATGGCAGCGGGAACTCTCCGAGCACCCTGCGTATCGTGGCCAGGCGGTGGGCCTGCTGCCCCTGGGCATCAACACGGAGATCTATCGCCCGCTGGCGGGGCTACGTCCCAGGTGGGACGTCCTCTACGTTTCTCATCTCCCGCCTCCTGAGGAGACCCTGGAGCCCTTCCGCGGGGGTGCGGCTGGATGGACCCCGCTGGACGACGAGCGGGAGGCCTTGGCCGGCGGGCGGATCAACCCGGTGGGCCTGGCGGAGGCCTACCGCATCTTGGCGGAGGCATTCCTGGAGCTGCCGGTGGATGTGCTTTGGGGGGGCGTGCGCTGCCAGGAATATCGGTCGTCTTTCGTGGAGCGACTGCTGAAATCGGCCGGATGGCACGGAGAAAAAAATTTGATCGAGTTCCTGGTGGAAGCGCGACGCCTGCAAATGGATGCGGGGCTCGCGGTCAAGCTGCGCCCTGTGCAGGCTCTGCACCGTGCCGGCTTCTCGGTGCGCGTCTATGGCCGGAGATGGGAGCGCTACGGGCTGGGGGCGCTCTGCGGCGGCGTTGCCTCCAACGGCCCGGAGCTCAACCGGCTGCAGCTCCAGAGCCGGATTTGCCTCAATAACAGCCCCGGGATCTCCCTCCACATGCGGGCCATGGAGATCCTGGGCTCGGGCGCCTTCATGCTCTCGCGGAAGATTCCGCGCGACCTCTTCGATCTGGCGGTCTACTTCGACGACGCCGCCGAGACGCCCCGCTTCGCGAGCGAGCGGGACGTGGTGGAGCAGGTGGGTCGCTTCCTGGACAGCCCGGATTTGCGTGCTGAGGTGGCAATGCGGGCCCACCGAAAGGCGGTGGAGCTGTTTGCCTATCCGCGGATGGCGCGGCGCCTGCTGGAGGAGGTGCGGGCGGCGCTGGCCGTCCAGCTCACGATGTCGGAGGTGGTCTGAGCGTAGCCTGTCAGTCGACGGGCGACAGGCGGTAGCGGCGCTCCAGGTGCACCACGCGACGTTCCATGCACCATCGATCGCGAACCTGTTGGACCCGCCGGCGCATGGCTTCGAGATCGGCACGCTCGAGCAGCCGTGCGAGGCGCGGCAGGTCGTCGTCGGCCACCACCAGTCCGATGCCAGTGCGGCGTACGAAGTCTGCTGCCTCGCGCAGCTGCTCGCTGACCAGCACGGGAAGGCCAGCCTCGAGGTACTGGAAGAGCTTCGACGGTAGGATGCCGTGCAGGTGGCGGCGGCCCACCACGAGGCCGTTGAAGCGGTACAGCATCATGCCGAAGTGGTAGCTCTGGAGTGCGGGGGCGAGATCCCAGGGCGGCCGGCCTTGATATAGGCGTAGTCCGGTGCTAGTACGCTCTAGCAGGAGCAGTGGGGCATAGGCGCGGCCTGGATCCTCGGTACGGGCCGGATTAAGGAAGAGATCGACGTAGATACCCTGTCGGAGCAGCAGGGGCAGGGTATCAAGAAGTTGCGCGTCGCCAAAGAGTGCATGCGGGTGGCGAGCGTCGAAAGGGGGGATACCTCCTACGAAGGCAAGGCGCCATGGCTTCCCGATGGGGGGGGACGTCGGGTTAGCGAAGAAGCGGCTTAAGGGATAACAGGGGAATGGCAACAGGCGGCGTGGGTCAGCCCCTAGCTCGCAAAGCCAGGGAATCTGGCGACGTAATCCGGTGAAGGCCACGCAGGGGGCGTGCTCCAGGAGGAAGGTCTCGCAGCGGTGCTCCAAGGCGATGTGATCGACCGCGCCATCTCCCCAGGTCTGCCGGGAGGGCCCCGCCCAGCGCGGCTTCTCTGCCTCGGGGAAGAAGAAGTGCTGGACGTCCATCAGCTCGGCGACGTGCATGCACCCTGGCGGCCGATAGGCCTCCACTAGAGCGGGGAGGTGATAGGCATTGAGCCAGCCCTGGGTGTGAAGGGTGGTGGCACGCAGGCGCGGCAGCTCGTCCAGGAGGGTGGCCAGGTCCAGGTGCACCTGCAGATCGAACCACCGTTCCTGGTGCAGCCCCTTGCTGGGATGGATGCACACGGATGCGGTGCGCCAGCCACGCTCGCGCAGCGCGGCGCTGATGCGAAGCTGGTTGTAGTAGACGTTGTCGGCGATGAAGAGGGCTGTGGGCCGCGGTTCGTCGTCCAGGAAGGCTCGTAACGTCTCCCGCCCCCTGGCCACAGCTTGAGCTGCTAGCTCTCTGGCCCGGGTCTGGAGGGTGGGGTCGGCGATCCCGTCCAGTTCTAGCCGTCCGGGCTCGCCGTGATCGGAGAGCTCCCATCCCCGGAGCGGAGCGAGCCGACGCAGCGCCTGGGCCGTATGACCGGCCCCGGTGACCCGCAGGCGGCGTGGGGATCCAGGAGGCAGACGGCGATCCGCGGCCTCCAGCAGGGCGGTGGCCAGCCAATGGGGCATGGCCTGGTTGGCGTGGCCCGCCACCAGCCCATCCAGGTGGGGCCCCAGCAGGCGCTCCAGGCGCCGGCGGCGCGGCGGCGGCGTCGGGGCCCTGGCGCGGACGCGTCGGTCCCCCGGCGCGGGAGGCGGCTCTCTTTGGCGAGATGTGGCTTGGATAGGCATCTCGGGGGGTGGGTTGCAGGTTCCGGGCCACTTGGCGCGGAGGTTGCTTCCGCACAGGCAGCCTAGCACCAAAGGAGGAGCGGGCCATGGGTAGCGCCGCGCCGGCCTTTCGGGTCTACCAGCGCCGTGAGCTGGAGGAGGGCTATCGGGTCTTCTACGTCACCGCATGGGGCTACGCGGGGGATCATGCCTTCGGCTGGTTCCCCAAGGCCCTCAACCTCCACCCGGAAATCTTCGCTCTCCTGGCTCATGAAGGCTCCCGACCCAAGTACCTGCGGGAACGGACCCGAGGGCAGCGCCCACTCTTGGAGGCCTTCACCGAGTTCCTCAACGACATGGGGATGACCTACCAGGCCATCGGGGACTGCTACTCCTATCGGGCACGGCAGGTGGGGCGGCTCCTCGCACAGGACCGCTATGCGGGCATCCCGGCCGTGAATCTGGTGCGCCATCCGGTGGTGTGGCTGGAGTTCTACGTCCGCTGGCGTGCCGGCAACATGCGCATGCGCTCAGGAAACACCGATCTCCTGGCTTGAGAGTGGAAGGTGGCCCACCATGGGCTGTTTCACCACCTGGATCGTGTCCCGTCAAGTGGTGTAAAAGCGCCGAGTCACCGGTCCCCTCCCTGATCTAACCGTTGGCGGCTAGAAGAGCCGGGTCAGCTCCTTCGGCTCCGGTCACCTGCGCCAGGTCTCGAGGCTCATGTACCGCTGGGTGACGTGCCATTCGTCGGTCTGCTCGGCCAGCAGGGCGCCCACCAGGCGCACGACGGCCTCGTCGTTGGGGAAGATCCCCACCACGTCGGTCCGGCGCTTGATCTCCTTGTTCAGCCGCTCCAGGGGGTTGGTGGAGGCCAGCTGCCGCCAGTGCTCCCTGGGGAAGGCCATGTGCGCCAGGACGTCCGCCTCGGCCTCGTCCATCAGGACCGCCACCTTCGGAAAACGGCGCCGCAGGCTCTCGGACACCTCCCGCCACTGCCGCCGGGCCCCCGCCTGGTCCTCCTGCGCGAAGACCGTGCGGACAGGTCAGGCCACCATGCCGTGTTGGCCCTTCGGCACCCAGGCCAGGGCGTTGCGCAGGAAGTGCACCCGGCAGCGCTGCCAGCTCGCCCCCAGCACCTGCCCGACGGCCCGCTTCAGCCCCTCGTGGGCATCCGAGACCACCAGCTGCACCCCCCGCAAGCCCCGCCCGATCAAGTCCTGCAGGAAGGCCTTCCAGAAGGCCTCAGTCTCGGCCGGACCCACCGCCAGGCTCAGCAC
>WFXX01000261.1 GCA_015490395.1 Gammaproteobacteria bacterium
CCCAAACCCGCCGGCCCCCCTTCTGGGGAGCCCGAGAGATAGCCCAGTGGACGCCCTCAGAAGAGCCCGAGCCGCCAGGAAGCACCGCCGTCCCATCCGAGCCGAGGCAGATCGAGCCCAGCGACCAGCCATGAACCTGACGGAACTCAAGAAGAAGAGCGCCACCGAGCTCATCCAGATTGCCGAGTCCATGGGCATCGAGGGGATGGCCCGCTCGCGCAAGCAGGACATCATCTTCGCCATCCTCAAGGCCCACGCCAAGAAGGGCGAGGACATCTACGGCGACGGGGTCCTGGAGATTCTCCAGGACGGCTTCGGCTTCCTGCGCTCGGCGGACAGCTCCTACCTAGCCGGGCCGGACGATATCTACGTCTCCCCCAGCCAGATCCGCCGCTTCAACCTGCGCACCGGGGACACCGTCTCGGGCAAGATCCGGCCCCCGAAGGAGGGCGAGCGCTACTTCGCCCTGCTCAAGGTCTCCGAGATCAACTACGAGCCGCCCGAGAACACCAAGAACAAGATCCTGTTCGAGAACCTGACGCCGCTCTTCCCCAACGAGCGGCTGAAGATGGAGCTCGGCAACGGCAGCACCGAGGACATCACCGCGCGCGTGATCGACCTGGTGGCCCCCATCGGCAAGGGGCAGCGCTGCATGATCGTCTCGCCCCCGAAGGCGGGCAAGACGATGATGCTGCAGAACATCGCCCACTCCCTGGAGCACAACCACCCGGAGTGCTACCTCATCGTGCTGCTCATCGACGAGCGGCCCGAGGAGGTGACGGAGATGGCCCGCTCGGTGCGCGGGGAGGTGATCTCCTCCACCTTCGACGAGCCGGCCACGCGGCACGTGCAGGTGGCGGAGATGGTCATCGAGAAGGCCAAGCGGCTGGTGGAGCACAAGCGGGACGTGGTGATCCTGCTCGACTCCATCACCCGGCTGGCTCGGGCCTACAACACCGTGGTGCCCTCCTCGGGGAAGGTCCTCACCGGGGGCGTGGACGCCAACGCCTTGCAGCGGCCCAAGCGCTTCTTCGGCGCGGCGCGCAACATCGAGGAGGGCGGCTCGCTGACCATCATCGCCACCGCCCTCATCGACACCGGCTCGCGCATGGACGACGTGATCTACGAGGAGTTCAAGGGCACGGGCAACGCCGAGATCCACCTGGACCGGCGCATCGCCGAGAAGCGGGTCTTCCCGGCCATCAACCTGAACCGCTCCGGCACCCGCCGCGAGGAGCTCCTGACCCGCCCCGACGAGCTGCAAAAGATGTGGATCCTACGCAAGCTCCTGCACCCCATGGACGAGCTGGCGGCCATCGAGTTCCTCCTGGACAAGCTCAAGGCCACCAAGACCAACGCCGAGTTCTTCGACGCCATGCGCCGCTGAGGGGGCTCGCCCCCGAGCAGGGCGCGGGCCGGCTCAGGCCCCGCTCTCCTCGGGCAGCTCGATGTGCACCGGCCGCACGCCCCAGATGCGCTCGGCGTACTCGGCGATGGTGCGATCCGAGGAGAAGTAGCCCATGCGGGCGACGTTGAGCGCCGCCTTCCGCCACCAAGCGGCAGGATCGGCATAAAGGGCCGCCACCTGCTCCTGGCAGGCCACATAGGCGGCATAGTCGGCCAGCACCATGTACGGGTCCCCGCCGTGGGTGAGGGCGTCCACCACGGGCCGGTGGCGGTCGCGCTCGTCCGGGGAGAAGAAGCCGTCACGGATCATGTCCAAGATGGCCCGCAGCTCGTCGTTGCCGTGGTAGCAGGCCCAGGGGTCGTAGCCCCGGCGCCGGCGCTCCAGGACCTCCTCGGCGGTCATGCCGAAGATGAACACGTTGTCCTCCCCGACGCGCTCGCGGATCTCCACGTTGGCCCCGTCCAAGGTGCCGATGGTCAGGGCCCCGTTGAGGGCGAACTTCATGTTGGAGGTCCCGGAGGCCTCGGTGCCGGCCAGGGAGATCTGCTCCGAGAGCTCCGCCCCGGGGATGAGCACCTCGGCCAAGGAGACGTTGTAGTTGGGGACGAAGACCACCTGCAGCCGCCCTTCCACCGCCGGGTCGTGGTTGACCACGTCCGCCACGTCGTTGATGAGCTTGATGATGCGCTTGGCCATCTGGTAGCCGGGGGCGGCCTTGCCGGCGAAGATCACCGCCCGGGGCACCCCCACTTCCTCCCCGGCCCGGATGCGGCGGTAGAGGGTGAGCACGTGCAGCAGGTTCAGGAGCTGGCGCTTGTACTCGTGGATACGCTTGACCTGCACGTCGAAGAGGGCGTCGCGCCGCAGCTCCACCCCCGTGGCCCGCGCCACCAGCGCGGCCAGGCGCTCCTTGTTGGCCGCCTTGGCCTCGGCAAAGGCCTTCAGGAAGGCCGGGTCCTCCACGTGCGGCTCCAAGGCCCGCAGGGCCTCCAGGTCCCGCACCCAGGCCGGCCCGATGCGCGCGGTGATCAGGCGGCACAGCGCCGGGTTGGCGTGGTGCAACCAGCGGCGGGGCGTGATGCCGTTGGTGATGCTAACGAACTTCTCCGGCTCCAGCTCGTGGAAGTCCCGGAAGATCGTCTCGCGCATCAGCTGGGTGTGGAGACGGGCCACGCCGTTGACCTTGTGGCTGCCCACCACCGCCAGGTGCGCCATGCGCACCCGCCGCTCGCCCTCCTCGTCGATGAAGGACATGCGCCGCAGCCGCTCCACGTCGCCGGGATAGCGGTGGATGACGTGCTGCAGGAAGCGGTGGTTGATCTCGTAGATGATCTGCAGGTGCCGGGGCAGGATCTCCTCCAGCATGGCCACGGGCCAGGTCTCCAGGGCCTCGGGCAGCAAGGTGTGGTTGGTGTAGGAGAAGGTGCGCCGGGTGATGTCCCAGGCCAGGTCCCATTCCAGGCCGTGCACGTCCACCAGCAGGCGCATCAGTTCCGGGATGGCCAGCGCGGGGTGGGTGTCGTTGAGCTGGATGGCGGCCTTGTCGGGGAGCAGGCGTAGGTCATCGTGGGTCTTAAGGAAGCGGCGCAGGATGTCCTGGAGGGAAGCGCTGACGAAGAAGTACTCCTGCTTCAGGCGCAGCTCCCGACCCATGGCGGTGGTGTCGTCCGGGTAGAGCACCCGGGAGAGGTTCTCGGAGCTGTTCTTGGCCTCCACGGCCTTGATGTAGTTACCCTCGTTGAAGTAGCGCAGGTCGAAGTCGCGGCTGGACTTGGCCGACCACAGCCGGAGGTTGTTCACCGTGTTGGTGCGGTAGCCGGGCACCGGGGTGTCGTAGGCCATGGCCATCACGTCCTCGGTGCCGATCCAATGGCAACGCTTGCGCCCGCGCTCGTCCACGTACTCCACCACCCGACCGTAGAACTTCACCGGATAGAGCACCTCGGGGCGGGGGAACTCCCAGGGGTTGCCGTACCGCAGCCAGTTCTCCGGGTGCTCCACCTGGTAGCCGGCCTCCAGCTTCTGGGTGAACATCCCGTACTCGTAGCGGATGCCGTAGCCGTAGCCCGGCAGCTCCAGGGTGGCCATGGAGTCCAGGAAGCAGGCCGCCAGCCGCCCCAGGCCCCCGTTGCCCAGGGCCGCGTCGGGCTCGAGCTCGGCGATCTCCTCGAGCCGCAGGCCCAGCTCGCGACAGGCCTCGGCGAAGCGGTCGCGGATGCCCATGTTGAGCAAGGCGTTGAGCAGGGCCCGGCCCAGGAGGAACTCCAGGGAGAGGTAGTAGACTCGCTTGGCGTCCACCCGGTAGTAGGTTCGCTGGGTCTCCATCCACCGGGCCATGAGCCGGTCCCGGACCACATAGGCCGCGGTGTGGTACCAGTCCCGAGGGGTGGCCGTGTACTCGTCCTTGCCCACCTGGAAGGTGAGCCGGTTGGCCAAGGCGTGCTGGATGGAGAGGGGGTCCACCCCCAGGAAGTCGTGTCGCCGAGGCGCCTTGATGCGCTGCTGGGCCATGGGCGCTGTCGCTCCTCCGCTGCGCGGCGTGCGGGGCCGCCCCTAGGAGAACGGCCGCCGCGGCTCGGGGCTTGAGCCGCCGGCGGGATTCCCTTGCCGGCGGAGCCCCGCGCCGGCATAATGGAACGCCGTTTTTCCCTACGCCCTGGAGGGGCTCGTGCGGGGCCAAGAGAGCGATGAAACCGGATATCCACCCCCCTTACAGCGAGATCACCGTCACCTGCAGCTGCGGCAACACCTTCAAGACCCGCTCCACCTTGGGGCGGGACCTGCACCTGGAGGTCTGCGCCGCCTGCCATCCCTTCTACACCGGCAAGCAGAAGCTGGTGGACACCGCCGGCCGGGTGGACAAGTTCCGCCAGAAGTACGGCCGAGGCCGGCAGGCGGCCAAGGCCTGAGGCCGGGCCCTCCGCGGGAGGGCGGCCGGTGCGGGCGACGCGCGGCAGGGCGCCTGGGGGCGCCCTGCTTGCGTTGGGGCTCCTCCTCCTGGCCCCGGCCATCCCC
>WFXX01000262.1 GCA_015490395.1 Gammaproteobacteria bacterium
CGTCCCCCACCAGGCACTCCACCACCACGTCCTCGGGGGTGAGGCCGTTGAGGCGCGCCTCCACCTCCAGCAGCAGGCTCTCGCCGGCCTGCACCTGGGCCGGTGGTCGGCTGCGCAGCCTAAGGCCCACCTCCGGCCAGAGGCTCAGCACCCGCCGCTTCCAGGCCGCCAGCTCCCGGGCCGGGGCGGCATCGTCCCGGCTCAGGGCCCGCCACTGGCGCGCCGCCGGGGCGTAGTAGTGGCGCACGTAGTCCATGAGCATGCGCTGGGCGTTGAAGCGCGGGATGAGGTGCTTCATGGACGCCTTGGACATGCGCACCCATTCCTCGGGGTAGCCGTGCCCGTTGCGCCGGAAGTACATGGGCACCACCTCCCGCTCCAGGATATCCAGCAGCTCCCGGCTCTCCTCCTGGTCGCGGAAGGCCGGGTCGAACTCCGGACCATGGGGGGTGATGGCCCAGCCGTTGGCGCCGTTGTAGCCCTCGGCCCACCAGCCGTCCAGCACCGAGAGGTTCAGCACCCCGTTGATGCCGGCCTTCTGACCCGAGGTCCCGCTGGCCTCCATGGGATACTCGGGGTTGTTCAGCCACACGTCCACGCCGGTGACCAGCTTGCGGGCCAGGGCCAGGTCGTAGTTCTCCAGGAGAATGATCCGGCCCTCGAACTCGGGGCGCCGGGAGAAGTCGTGGATGACCTTGATCAGGTGCTGCCCCGGGTGGTCGTGGGGGTGGGCCTTGCCGGCGAAGATGACGAGCACCGGCCGCTTGGGGTCGTTGAGCAGGCGGGCCAGGCGCTCGGGGTCGGCGAAGAGCAGGGTGGCCCGCTTGTAGGTGGCGAAACGGCGGGCGAAACCGATGGTGAGCACGTCGGTGTGCTCGGCGGACAGCAGCCGGGTCAGGCGCTTGATCTGGGTCTCGCTGTAGCCGTTGCGCCGGTACTGGGCCACGGCCCGGCGGCGCACGTCCTCCATCATCTCGGACTTCAGGCTCTGGCGCAGGCTCCAGAAGGTATAGTCCGGAATCTGGTCGATGCAGGCCCAGTAGTGCGGGTTGTTGAGCTGGTTGCGCCACTGGCCGCCGAAGCGCATGTCGAACAGCCCCAGCCACTCCCGGGCCAGGAAGGTGGGCACGTGCACCCCGTTGGTGACGTGCCCGATGGGGTTCTCCTCGGGGGGCACCTCCGGCCAGACGTAGGCCTCCATGCGCGAGGCCACGCCGCCGTGGATGCGGCTCACCCCGTTGTGGAAGCGCGAGCCGCGCAGGGCCAGGGCGGTCTGGTTGAAGCCGTCCTCGTTGCCCGGGCTGGCCCCCAGGGCCAGGAAGCGGGGCATGTCCAGCCCCAGCTGGGGCACGAAGTCCCGGAAGTACTGCTCCATCAGGTGGTGGTCGAAGATGTCGTGGCCCGCGGGCACGGGGGTGTGGGTGGTGAACACCGTGGCCGCGGCCACCAGCTCCAGGGCGGTGTCGAAGTCCCGGCCCCGGGCCACCTCCTCCCGGCAGCGCTCCAGCACCTGGAAGGCGGCGTGACCCTCGTTGATGTGCCAGACGGTGGGGCTCAGGCCCAGGGCCCGCAGGGCCCGGACCCCGCCGATGCCCAGCACGATCTCCTGCTGGATGCGGGTGTGGACGTCCCCGCCGTAGAGCTGGTAGGTGATGGCCCGGTCCTCGGGGCTGTTCTCGGGCAGGTCGCTGTCGAGCAGCACCAGGGTGATGCGCCCGGCCTTGGCGCACCAGACCCGCAGGTGCACCTCCCGGTCGGGCAGGGGGACGGTGACGCGGCGCTCCCGGCCCTCCCCGTCGCGCGCCGGCTCCAGGGGCAGGTGGTCGAAGTCGGTGGGGACCTGGTGGGCCAGCTGGCGGCCGTGGGCGTCGATCTGCTGGGTGAAGTAGCCCTGGCGGTAGAGCATGCCCACGGCCACGAAAGGTAGCCCCAGGTCCGAGGCGGCCTTGCAGTGGTCGCCGGCCAGGATGCCCAGCCCCCCGGAATAGATGGGCAGGCTCTCGTGGAAGCCGAACTCGGCGCAGAAATAGGCCACCAGGTCGTGGGCCGGATCCAGATGCTCGCGGACCTGCGGGTGGGTCACGTCGCTGTGGTAGACGTCGTAGACCGACAGGGCCCGGTTGAAGTCCTCCATGTAGACCCGATCGTCGGCGGCGGCGTCCAGCTTCTCCTGGGCCACACGCCTCAGGAAGAGCTTGGGGTTGTGCCCGCAGCGCTCCCACAGCTCCGGATCCAGGCGCACGAAGAGCCCCCGCACCCGCCGGTCCCAGCTGTACATCAGGTCGTTGGCCAGCTCCGGGAGCCGGCTCAGGCGCGCCGGGATGCGGGGCCGGACCTCGATCTGAAAGCTCGTGCCGCTCATGCTCCTCTCCGCTCTGTCCCCAGGACGCGGCGGGCCCCGGGCCCTGCCCGGGGCCCGCGCCGGGTCTGTGCTGCAAAGGACGTACCGGGATCCCCCGGGCATCGGGCGGCCCGCCCTGCGGGGGCCTCCGGAGGCCTCAGGCGCTTGGTGCCGGGAGGGAGGCTCGAACTCCCACGAGGTCACCCTCACCAGATTTTGAGTCTGGCGCGTCTACCAGTTCCGCCATCCCGGCCGGCGGTTGGGGCGCTAGTATGGTGCAAGGCTCCAGGGGCGGCAAGGTGGCCATGGCCGCCGGCACCCCGATTCGGTAGCATGGCCGATCCTGCGGGTAAGGGCCGTGCGCACCAAAGACTTCCACTACGAGCTGCCCGAGGAGCTCATCGCCCAGGAGCCGGTGGAGCCCCGGCCAGCCAGCCGGCTGCTGTGGCTGGACGCCGAAAGGGGGATCCTGGCCGAGGGACGCTTCGCCGACCTGGCCCGCTGGCTCCGGCCAGGGGATCTGCTGGTGCTTAACGACACCCGGGTGATTCCTGCGCGCCTGCGGGGGCGCAAGGTCAGCGGAGGGCGGGTGGAGGTGCTGGTGGAGCGGGTCTTGGCGGGGGGTGCCGAGCTTCTGGCGCACCTGCGCGCCAGCCGCCCGCCGCGGCCCGGGACGCGGCTCCTGCTGGGCCCTCCGGAGGCCCCGGTGGCTGCTGAGGTCCTGGAGCGTGAGGAGGGGTTGTGGCGCCTGCGGCTCGAGAACCTGCAGGAGGCGGGCGCCCAGGAGGAGGCCAGCGCGTGGGAGCTGCTCCAGCGCTACGGCGAGCCGCCGCTGCCGCCTTACATCCGCCGCCCCCCGGGCCCCGCCGACCGGGAGCGCTACCAGACCGTCTTCGCCCGCC
>WFXX01000263.1 GCA_015490395.1 Gammaproteobacteria bacterium
ACGGTGGCCCGGTTTCCCGCCGGGAGGCTGCTGGTGGTGACCCATTCGGGGGTGCTGCGCACCCTGCTGGCTCAGGTGCTGGGTGGCGATTTGGCGGCCAGCCGCCGCTTCCGAGTCCCCTACGCCTGCTGGGCCCGGCTCTGCGTGGAGGAGGGCCAGGTCCTTCTGGAGGGCTACGGTGCGCCGCGGTGAGTCGGCCGTGCATCCGCCCGGTGCGCCCGCTCCGCTCGTTCCAGGATGATTAGCGTCGAATCATAAGGTTGCTGTCCCGGTCTGTGTTTTGCAGGGGCCTCGCCGGAGCCATCGGCAAGGGAGAAGTGGGCGATGCGCGGGATGGCAGGCCTGCGGCGAGGCGCGGGGATCCTGACCCTGGTGGCGGCCTTGAGCGTGCCCCCCGCCGGGGCGGGGGGGCTGGTGGAGGCCCTCGCGGGCGGTAAGCCCCATCTGGACCTTCGGGCGCGCTACGAGGCCGTGGACGATCGTGTGCGCCGCGACGCTCGCGCCGGGACTCTGCGCACCCGTCTGGGCTACGTCACGGGCGCTTGGCTGGGCCTGTCCGGCTACGGGGAGTTTGAGGACGTGCGCCTCCTCCTCGGCTTGGGGGCCTATGCCCCGCGGGAGGCCGGCCGGGCCACCGTAGCCGATCCTCCCGTGACTCAGCTCAACCAGGCTTATCTCCAGTGGCGCGGCCCGCGAGGGTTGCGGATGCGTCTCGGGCGTCAGCGCATCGTCCTGGACAACCACCGCTTCGTGGGCAACGTGGGCTGGCGCCAGAACGAGCAGACCTTCGACGCCCTGCGCCTGGAGCTGCGCCCCTGGGCCGGGGTTCGGCTGAACTACGCCTTCGTGGATAAAGTGAACGGAATCCTCCCTGCCCTGGACGCCGACGTCAGCGACCACCTCCTCCATCTGCTCCTGGATGGGCTGCCGGCGGGACGGCTCAGCCTTTATGCCTACCTCCTCGAAGACGACCGCACCGGCGCCTCCAGCGACACCTACGGGGCCCGCCTGGAGGGGGGTTGGCGCCGGGGGACTTGGCGGTTGCCCTATGCAGCCGAGGCCGCTTGGCAGCGTGCCGACGCCGGACAGGCCCCCTATCTGCTCCTGAAGGCCGGCTTGGCCCGGGGGCCTTGGCGGCTGGCTCTGGCTTGGGAGCGGCTGGGCAGCGACGGCAGGGGCTACGCCCTCCAGACGCCCCTGGCCACCAAGCATGCCTTCAACGGCTGGGCCGACCAGTTTCTGGCTACCCCGGCCGATGGGTTGCAGGACCTGGCGATCTCGGCGGGCTGGCGAGATGGGCCGTTGCGCCTGTTGGCCGTCCACCGCCGCTATCGGGCGGATCAAGGCCAGGCCCGCTACGGCAGCGAATGGAACCTGCTCCTGACACGGGCCCTGGGCCACGGTTGGGCGGTGGGGGTGAAGTACGCCGCCTACCGGGCCGAGGCCTGGCGGCAGGACGTGGACAAGCTCTGGCTCTGGGGCGAGCTGCGGCGCTGAGGGGCCACCTTGCCGCGTGGCCCTCCACTTGCCTGCCGAAGCCGCTCCCCGGCTTGGCCTCAGTCGAGAAAGCTGCGCAGGATCTCCGAGCGGGAGGGGTGGCGCAGCTTGCGCAGGGCCTTGGCCTCGATCTGGCGGATGCGCTCGCGGGTGACGTCGAACTGCTTGCCCACCTCCTCCAGGGTGTGGTCGGTGCTCATGCCGATCCCGAAGCGCATGCGCAGCACCTTGGCCTCCCGGGGGGTGAGGCTCTCCAGCACCGCCTCGGTGGCTTCGCGCAGGCCCTCGAAAGTGGCCGCATCGGGCGGCGAGATTTCGTTGGTGTCCTCGATGAAGTCGCCGAGATGGGAGTCCTCGTCGTCGCCGATGGGCGTCTCCATGGAGATAGGCTCCTTGGCGATCTTAAGGACCTTGCGCACCTTGTCCTCGGGCATGTCCATGCGCCGGGCTAGCTCCTCGGGGGTGGGCTCGCGCCCCATCTCCTGGAGCATCTGACGCGCCACCCGGTTGAGTTTGTTGATGGTCTCGATCATGTGCACCGGGATGCGGATGGTGCGCGCCTGGTCGGCGATGGAGCGGGTGATGGCCTGGCGGATCCACCAGGTGGCGTAGGTGGAGAACTTGTAGCCCCGCCGGTATTCGAACTTGTCCACCGCCTTCATCAGGCCGATGTTGCCCTCCTGGATCAGGTCCAGGAACTGCAGCCCGCGGTTGGTGTACTTCTTGGCGATGGAGATCACCAGGCGCAGGTTGGCCTCCACCATCTCCTTCTTGGCGCGGCGGGCCTTGGCCTCGCCAATGGAGACCTTGCGGTTGATGTCCTTGATCTCGGAGATGGTCAAACCGCTGCGCTCCTGGATGGCCTTGAGCCGCTGCTGCAGCTCCCGGATGGTGGGGGCGTACCGGGCCAGGGCCTCGCTGTAGGGCTTCTTGGCGCGGATCTCCCGCTGTAGCCAGGCGCTGTCGGCCTCGTGGTCCACGAAGGCGTCCACGAAGGCCTTGTGGGGCATGCCGGCCTGCTTCTCGCACAGGTCCATGATCTGGTGCTCGATGGCCCGGATCTCCTTGATGGTGGCCCGCAGGTCCTTGACCAGGGCATCCATCATGGCCATGGCCGGGCGCACCTCCAGGAAGGCCTCGCCCATCTCCCGGCGCAGCTTCTTGGTGCGGGCGTGCCGCTTGCCGTAGCGCTCGGCGGCTTCCTGCCAGGCCTGGTGGCGGCGCCGCAGCTCTTCCATGCGGGCCTCGATCTCCTGGGGATCCACGCCCTGGTCGGGCTCGGGAGCGGCCCCCTCCTCAGCTGGTGCCGGAGGCGGCTCGTCCGGGGCGTTGAGGTCGTTCAGTCCCTTGACCACGTCCGAGAGGCGGGCCTCCCCAGCCTGGACCTTGGCATAGGCCTCCAGGAAGCGGGTGATGGCCTCCGGATGCTCGGCCAAGGCCCTGAGAATCTGGTTCTCGCCTTCTTCGATGCGCTTGGCGATCTCGATCTCGCCCTCGCGGGTGAGCAGCTCCACCGTGCCCATCTCCCGCATGTACATGCGCACCGGATCGGTGGTGCGGCCCATGTCGCCGCCGGCGCTGGCTAACTCGGCCGCCGCCTCCTCGGCGGCCACCTCGTCGTCATCGGTCACCGGGGCCTCGGCCAGCATCAGGGCATCCTGGTCCGGGGGCGTCTCGTGCACCGGGATGCCCATATCGTTGATCATGGTGATGATCTCTTCGATCTGGTCAGGGTCGACCACGTCGTCGGGCAGGTGGTCGTTGACCTCCCGGTAGGTGAGATAACCCTGCTCCTTTCCCTTGGCGATCAGAAGCTTGAGCTGAGACTGCTGCTGGCTCATGTACCTGCTCGGTCCCGTGCGCGCGAAAACGAACGCCAAATTCTACACCATGCCCGCGGCGGGTCTAGGCGTCCCCCGGTCTCGCCCGGTCCCGGAGCAGCCCCTGGAGCTCGGCCTTCTCGGCCGTCTCCAGGGCCCCCTCGCGGGCCTTGGCCAGGAGGGCGCGGATGCGGGCCTCCCGGGCCTGCCGCCCCAGCCAGGCCATCACGTCCCGGAACTCCTGCTCCACCCCCTCGGGAGGGACGGGATGCCGCCAGGAGGCCACCTTGGCCAGGACCTCGCCCCGGGGGGTGCCCCGCCAGCGCTCCAGAAGGGCACCGGCCGGCAGGGGCCGCTCCCGCAGGACCGCCGCCACCTCCCGCAGCAGGTCCAGCCCGGGCAGTTCCAGTCCCTCCCAGGCCGGGGGGGGCGGGGTCTGCCGGGCCAAGCCGGGCTCCTGCAGGAGCAGGGCCAGGGCCAAGCGCACCGGGCTGAACCGCTGCGGCGGCCGCTGGGAAGGGGCGGCAGGGGCCGCGCTCCTGGGCTTCTGGGTCCCCAGGAGGGCCTCGGGGCTCACGCCCGCGGTGCGGGCCAGCTGTTCGGCGATCATATCGCGGAGCACCCCGGTCGGTAGCTTGGACAGCAGGGGCCGGGCAAGTTCCACCAGGCGCGCGCGGCCCTCCACGCTCCCTGTGTCGGTCCGCCGGAGCAGCTCTGCATGGAGAAATGCCGAAAGTGGGACCGCGTTCTCGGTTCGGGCGGCGAAGGCCTCGCCGCCTTCCTGGCGCACCAGGCTGTCCGGGTCCTCGCCCTCGGGCAGGAAGAGGAAGGCGACCCGACGTCCCTCCCGCAGGGCCGGCAGCACCTGCTCCAAGGCGCGCCAGGCCGCACGCCGGCCGGCGGCGTCCCCGTCGAAGCAGAAGACCAGCTCTGGGGCGGTCCGGAACAGCGCCTCCACCTGCTTCCGCGTGATGGCGGTGCCTAGGGTGGCCACCGCCCAGGGCAGCCCTTGGTCATGCAGGCTGATCACGTCCATGTAGCCCTCCACCACCAGCAGCCGCTGCGGCCGCCCAGCCTGGAGGCACTCGTGTAGGCCGTAGAGCACGCGTCCCTTGTGGAAGACGGGCGAGTCGGGGGAGTTCAGGTACTTGGGCTGTTCCTCGCCCAGGGCGCGGCCGCCGAAGGCCAGCACCCGCCCCCGCCGGTCCCGGATGGGAAAGAGGAGCCGGTCTCGGAAGCGGTCGTAGCGGCGGCCCTCCCCCCGATCCACCACCAGGCCCGCCTCCACCAGCAGGCGCTGCTCCCGGGGCGAGCGGCCCAGGGCCCGCAGCAGCCGGTCCCAGCCGTCGGGGGCGTAGCCCAGGCCGAAGGAGCGCGCCGTCCCTGGCCTCACCCCCCGCCGGCGCAGGTAGCCTTGGGGACGCTCCTCTTCTAGCCAGCGGGCATAGAGGTGGGCCGCCCGCTGCAGCAGCTCCAGCAGGGGGGCGTGCCGGGTCTCGTCCTCGCCGCCCCGTGCCTCCCGGGGCACCTCCAAGCCCGCCCGGGCGGCCAGTTCCGCCACCGCCTCGGGGAAGCTGAGCCCCTCGTGGGTCATCAGGAAGCCGATGGCATTGCCGTGGGCCCCGCAGCCGAAGCAATGGTAGAACTGCTTGGCAGGGCTGACGGTGAAGGACGGGGTACGCTCCTCGTGGAAGGGGCAGCGGGCGATGTACTCCCGGCCGCTCTGGCGCAGGGGCACGCGAGAGCCCACCACCTCCACAATGTCCACCCGCGCCAGCAGCTCGTCCAGGAAGCTCTGCGGGATCCGGCCGGCCATGTGGGAGCGACACCTGGCAGGGACCCGTGCGGCCCCTCCTTCCAGGCATGATAGCGGAGAGGCAGGGAGGGGAGAGCAGCCAGGCCTGGTCAGCCGGTCAGCCGCGCTCGAACCCGGCGGCTGACCTCGGCCATGTCGGCCCGACCCTGAACCTGGGGCCGCAGGGCGGCCATGACCTTACTCATGTCCCGGGGATCAGCAGCGCCTACAGCCTCGATGGCCTGGGCCACCAGGGCCTCGAGCTCCTCCTCGCCCAGGGGCTGGGGCAGATAGGTCCGGATGACGGCCATCTCCGCCTCCTCCCTGGCGGCCAGATCCTCCCGACCGGCCCGGCGGTACTGCTCCACGGCGTCGCGGCGCTGCTTGAGCAGCTTCTCCAGCACCGCCAGGACCTGACCGTCGTCCAAGGTAGTGCGCTCGTCCACCTCCCGCTGCTGGATGGCCGCCCGGATCATGCGCAGCGTGCCCAGACGGTCCCGATCCCGGGCCCGCAGGGCCTCCTTCATATCCTGCTCGATCTGCTCCCGCAGGGGGGTGGCCATCGCGGGGCTCAATAGAGGCGCTCGCGGAGCTGGCGCTCCCGCTGCAGCCGCTTGAGGTGGCGCTTGAGGGCCGCGGCCTGCTTGCGCTTGCGCATCTCGGTGGGCTTCTCGTAGTACTCCCGGCGGCGGATCTCCGTCAGGATCCCCGCCTTCTCGCAGGTGCGCTTGAAGCGGCGCAGGGCCACCTCGAAGGGTTCGTTGTCTCGGACCTTGACCAGCGGCATCGAGTTCTCCTGGTGAAAAAAGGACCACGGGGCGTAGAAACGCCAGAACCTAAAAATTATACGGCAAGCCAGACGCCGATCAAGGCTCCAGGGCCTCACAGGAGGGACTCGATGACCTCCCGGGCCAGCTCCTCGGACAGCTCGCCGTAGCGGAGATAGGCGATGCGCCCCTGACGGTCCACAATGGCGGTAAAGGGCAGGACCCCTGCCTCGTTGCCGTAGCGCACGGCCACCTCCATGGCCTCCTCTTCGCCTATGAGCACCGGATAGTGCACCGGCACCTCCTGGAGGAAGGCCCGCACCCGGTCGGGGTCGTCCACCGCCACCCCAAGGAACTGCAGCCCTCGGGAGCCATACTCCTGTTGCAGGGCGTTAAAGGCGGGGATCTCCCGGCGGCAAGGGGGGCACCAGGTGGCCCAGAAGTTGATAGCCAGCACCTTGCCGTCCCACTCTTGCACCGCCCGCCGGCGGCCCTCCAGGTCTTCCAGGGTGAAGGCAGGCCGAGGGCTTTGGAGCAGGGAGGTGCCGCTCTCCCGGCTCTCGGCTCGCCGGCTCCAGTCCTGCCAGACCTGCAAGCCCACCAGCAAGGCCACCGCCAAGGTGACCCATGCCAGCACCCGGCCGGGGTGGCGGAAGGGGCTGTTGGGATCGGGCCCGTCGCTCACCATGCCTCCTTAGCCGCTCTCGCCCCAAGCCCGCTGCAGCCGGCGGGCCAGGTCCTTGGGGCCTAGGAAGCCCACCACCCGCAGCGCGCGGCGCTCCCGGCCGTCCGGGCCGAAGAGCAACAAGGTGGGGGGGCCGAAGACCTGGAGGCTCCGCAGCAGGGCCTGGTCCTGGGCGTCGTTGGCCGTGATGTCCGCCCGCAGCAAGAGGGCCCCGGCTAGGAGCCTGCGCACCTCGGGGTCCCCAAAGGTCTCCCGCTCCAGCTCCTTGCAGGAGACGCACCAGTCGGCATAGAAGTCCACCAGTACGGGCCTGCCCTCGGCCCTGGCCCGCTCCAGCGCCGCTTGCAAACCTTCCGGCCCCTTGATGGCGACGAAGGGTAGGGGTGCGTGCTCCTCCGGCGGGCCGAGGAGAGCGGCCAGCGGCCTCAGGGGGTCGCTCCCGCCGGCAGCGGCGCCCAGTACCAGGGCCCCGCCGTAGAGCAGGCCCACGCCGGCCGCGGCCCGGCGCAGCTTGGCCTTCCCGCCCCGGCGCAACCCGAGGTGCACCGCGGCCGCCACCACCAAGGCGCCCCAGAGGAAGAGGGTGACCGGGCCCGGCAGGATGCGCTCCAGCATCCATACCGCCAGACCCAGCAGGAGGTAACCAAAGACGGTCTTGACCCGCTCCATCCAGGCCCCCGCCCGCGGCAGCCAGCGCCCCGCCGAGGTGCCCACCGCCAGCAGGGGCGTGCCCATCCCCAGGGCCATGGCGAACAAGGCCGCGCCGCCGAGGACGGCATCGCCGCTCTGGCCGATGTAGAGCAGGGCACCGGCCAGGGGCGCGGCCAGGCAGGGGCCCACGATGAGGGCCGAGAGCACCCCCATGGCCCCGGCCCCTGCCAGGCTGCCTCCGGGCAGCCTCCTGGAGAGCTCGCTCAGCCGGCTTTGCCAGCCGGAGGGGAGCTGGAGCTGGTAGAGGCCGAACATGGACAGAGCCAGGAGCACGAAGAGGGCTGCGAAGGCACCGATCACCCAAGGCGTCTGGAGGGCCGCCTGCAGGTTGGAGCCGAAGAGGCCGGCGGCCACCCCGGCAGCGGTATAGGTCAGGGCCATGGCCAGCACATAGGTCCCCGAGAGGGCCAGGGCCCGGCCAGTGCCCGCCCGCTCCCCCTGGCCCACGATGAGGCTGGAGAGAATGGGGATCATGGGGAAGACACAAGGGGTGAAGGCCAGCAGCAGGCCTACCCCATAGAAGCTGGCCAAGATCCAGCCCAGCCGACCCTCGGCCAGGGTCCGCGCGAAGCGGCCCTCCTCGGTGAGCAGGCCTGCCAACCCGCCCCCTTGGGACGAGGCCGCCACCGCGGGCGGCAGGACCAGATCCACGCGGGTGGTCTGTGGATTATAGCATAGCCCGGCGTCGGCGCAGCCCTGGTAACGGGCCACCAGGGTCACCGGCAGCTCGCCCTCGCCCGAGGCTCTCAGCACCGGCACCCGCAGGCTCAGGGTCCCGTAATAGACCTCCGAGCGCCCGAAGGCCTCGTCTACCTTCTCCTTGCCCGGAGGCAAGGACAAAGGTGCCAGGCGGGCGGTACCCGAGGGATCCTCCAGCTCCAAGGCCAGCTTGTCCCGGTACAGGTAGTAGCCCTCTGCGGCTTCCCAGCGCACCAGCACCGACTGCCCGTCGGCACCCGCCTCGGCCGTGAAGCGGAAGGCCTCCTCAGGGGGCAGGAAGCTATCCTCCTGCTTGCCCAGGCCTAAGCGGGAGGCCAGGCGGGCCAGGAGCCCCGGTCGCTCGGGTCCTGCAGCCGTCTCTATGGGGGGCAGGGTCAGGCTGGCCCGTTGGGTCAGAGGGGGGAAGCAGACCCCGACGTCGGCGCAGCCCTGGGAGATGGCCTCCAGCTCCAGCTGCAGGGGGCGGTCTCCTTGGAGGCGCACCACCGGCAGGTCCACCACCACCTCCCCCCGGTAGACGGGCATCCGCCCGAAGAAGCGGTCCTCCTTGATCTCCGTGGGCGGGGGCAGCAGGGGCTCGCCGATGGTCGCGCCCTGGGCAAGAAAGCGAATCTTGTCCTTATATAGATAGTAGCCCTCGGCCACCTGCCAGCGGACACGCACCATGTCCGCCTGCAGGGCCTCGGCCTGGAAGGCGAAGGCCTGCTCCGGTGGCAGGAGATCGGCGGCGCTGGCCGTGCCCCCTGTGCCTGCCGCGGCCGGGGCGGTGAGCGCCCACGCGGCCGCCAGCACGGCGCCTACCGTGGCTCCCCAGAGTCTTGAGGGGGTCATCCCTCTCTCCTCGACACGCTCAGGTCGCGAGTCTCAGCCCTCGGGGCGGCTGTTCTCGCGTACCCAGTCCAGGTAGGCGGCCAGGCCGCCTGTGATTGGGACCGCCACGAGCTCCGGGAGTTCGTAGGGATGCCGCTCACGCACCGCACGCTCCAGGGCAGGCAGGCGGGGGGCTGAGGTTTTGATTAGCAGCAGATGCTCCTGGGCCTCCTCCACCGCGCCCTGCCAGCGGTAGATCGAGCGCAGCCCGGGGAGCACGTTGACGCAGGCGGCTAGCCGCTCTTCCACCAAGGCCCGGGCGATGCGTACGGCGCTGCCCTCGTCCGGGCAGGTGCAAAACACCAGCCGCGGCTCCTCGTCGCCGAAAGCGGGTCTCCCTTGCATGATTGACCCATTCTATCAGCCCTGCGCCCTTGCGCGGGGGGGGTGCCGCCCCTACATTCCAGACTAAGGCAACCTGCCGCGAGCCGCCGGAGCCTGGTAAAGCCCTATCTATCATGAGCCCTTTCCGGGTCCTGTTGCTGATCTTTTTCTTGGTGCCCCTCCTGGAGATCTATCTCCTGATCCAGGTGGGGTCGGTGATCGGGGCCTTGCCCACGGTGGCTCTGGTGGTGCTCACCGCCTTGGTGGGCGCGGCCTTGCTGCGCCACCAGGGTCTGAGCACCCTGCGCCGGGTCCAAGAGACCGTGCTCCAGGGCGGGGTGCCCGCCCTGGAGCTGCTGGAGGGGGCGGTGATCGTTCTGGGCGGGGCCCTGCTCCTGACCCCTGGCTTCTTCACCGACGCGGTGGGCTTCGTATGTCTGGTCCCCGGGCTGCGCCGCCGTCTCCTGCGCTGGGCCCTGCGCCGGGGTTTGGTGGCCGTGCTGGCCGGGCCCCGCCGCCCCCCGCCGCCAGGGCCGGGGGGTGGGTTCACCATTGAGGGCGAGATCGAGCGCGAGGAGGCGGCACGGCGTGGCCCGCCCCCTTGACAGGCGGGGGCGTTGTTCCCATATTGTTGGCACTCACCTCGGGCGGTTGCTAACAAGGGGGCTCGCCCCCGAGAGACCGTCCGGCGGGCATCGCCTGCAATGGGAACCAGAGACCAAGGGAGATCAGACCATGAAGATTCGACCGCTTCACGACCGCGTGGTGGTCCGCCGCCTGGAGGAGGAGCGCAAGACCCCGGGCGGGATCGTCATCCCCGACACGGCTGCCGAGAAGCCCATCCAGGGCGAGGTGGTGGCCGTGGGCAACGGCAAGCTCCTGGACAGCGGTGAGGTGCGTCCTCTGGACGTGAAGGTGGGTGACAAGGTGCTCTTCGGCAAGTATGCCGGCACCGAGGTGAAGCTGGACGACCAGGAGCTGCTGGTGATGCGCGAGGACGACATCATGGCCGTTCTCGAGCAGTGAGGCAGGAGCGGATTCCGGGACACGACCACCAACGAGCGGAACGGATCTTTCGGGAGGACACGAGGAGATGGCAGCCAAAGAGGTTCGCTTCAGCGAGGACGCCCGCAACCGCATGGTGCGCGGCGTGAACATCCTGGCTAACGCCGTGAAGGTGACTCTGGGCCCGCGCGGGCGCAACGTGGTGCTGGAGAAGAGCTTCGGCGCCCCCACGGTCACCAAGGACGGTGTGAGCGTGGCCAAGGAGATCGAGCTCAAGGACAAGTTCGAGAACATGGGGGCCCAGATGGTCAAGGAGGTGGCCTCCCAGACCTCGGATGTGGCCGGTGACGGCACCACCACCGCCACCGTGCTGGCCCAGGCCATCCTGCGCGAGGGCATGAAGGCGGTGGCTGCCGGCATGAACCCCATGGACCTCAAGCGGGGCATCGACAAGGCGGTGCAGGCCGCGGTGGAGGAGCTGAAGAAGATCTCCAAGCCTTGCACCGACAGCAAGTCCATCGCGCAGGTCGGCACCATCTCCGCCAACTCCGACGAGTCTGTCGGCAAGATCATCGCCGAGGCCATGGAGAAGGTGGGGAAGGAGGGCGTGATCACCGTCGAGGAGGGCAAGAGCCTCGACAACGAGCTGGAGGTGGTCGAGGGCATGCAGTTCGACCGCGGCTACCTCTCGCCCTACTTCATCAATAACCAGCAGAACATGAGCGCGGAGCTGGAGAACCCCTACATCCTGATCCACGACAAGAAGATCTCCAACATCCGCGACCTGCTGCCCGTGCTGGAGGCCGTGGCCAAGGCCGGGCGGCCGCTGCTGGTCATCGCCGAGGACGTCGAGGGCGAGGCCCTGGCCACCCTGGTGGTGAACAACATCCGCGGCATCGTCAAGGTCTGTGCGGTGAAGGCCCCGGGCTTCGGGGACCGGCGCAAGGCCATGCTGCAGGACATCGCCATCCTCACCGGCGGCCAGGTCATCTCCGAGGAGCTGGGCCTGAGCCTGGAGAAGGCCAGCCTGCAGGACCTGGGCAACGCCCGCAAGGTGGTGGTCACCAAGGACGACACCACCATCATCGACGGCGCCGGCAAGAAGGAGGACATCGAGGCGCGCGTCAAGCAGCTGCGGGTCCAGGTGGAGGAGGCCACCTCGGACTATGACAAGGAGAAGCTGCAGGAGCGCATCGCCAAGCTGGCCGGCGGCGTGGCCGTGATCAAGGTGGGCGCGGCCACCGAGGTGGAGATGAAGGAGAAGAAGGCCCGGGTGGAGGATGCCCTGCACGCCACCCGCGCGGCGGTGGAGGAGGGCATCGTCCCCGGCGGCGGCGTGGCCCTGATCCGCGCCTTGGGTGGGCTGGCGTCCCTCAAGGGCGACAACGAGGACCAGAACGTGGGGATCAACATCCTGCGCCGGGCCCTGGAGGAGCCGCTGCGCCAGATCGTGGCCAACGCGGGCACGGAGCCTTCCGTGGTGGTCAACCGGGTCAAGGAGGGCGAGGGCAACTTCGGCTTCAATGCCGCCACCGGCGAGTACGGGGACATGGTGGAAATGGGCATCCTCGATCCCACCAAGGTCACCCGCACCGCCCTGCAGAACGCCGCCTCCGTGGCCGGGCTGATGATCACCACCGAGGCCATGGTGGCCGAGCTGCCCAAGGAGGAGAAGCAGCAGGCCGGCGGCGGGATGGGCGACATGGACATGATGTGACCCTCCCCCGCGCGCGTCGCGGCGGGCAGGCCCCGGGGAGGCACCCCGGGGCCTTTTCTTTGTGGCGGCGTGCGCGGGGCTCCCGGTGGGTGGGCGCCGCCCTTCAGGAGGCGGCGATCCGGTTCAGCGCCGTGTGCAGCTCCTCCTCGTTGGGGAAGCCACGGAAGAGCACCTCGCCGTCCACCACGAGGGTGGGCGAGTGGCGGATTGCCAGGCGCTCGGTCAGCTCCGGCTCCTCCTCGGCGAAGACCACGCGGTGCTCGATGCCGCGCTGGCGCAGGATCTCACTGAGCTTGGGATAGTGGGTGCAGTGGCGCGTAGCCACGATCAGGACCTCGGTCATGACTCCCTCCGTGCCGGGCGGCGAGGCGAACGCTGACCGGGCTAGCTTCGCCGCCGCCGGGAGGGCCTGTCAAACAGGGGCGCCCGTCAGCGGTGGCGGCGCTGGTAGGAGCCTGCTGCCAGGAGGGGCGGGCGGCACCGCCTTGGCCTATACTGGAGCAGGAGCTTAGGGTATGGGCGGCAGCGCCCGGCAGGAGGACGGTCATGGCTTACGGGTTCGACGTGCGGGTGCAGGGCGGCTTCGACGAGGTCGTGCAGCGGGTGACGGAGGCCCTTGCCCAGGAGGGCTTCGGGGTGCTGACAGAGATCGATGTGCAGGCTACCTTGCGCAAGAAGCTGGGGGTGGAGGTCCGCCCCTACCGGATCCTGGGAGCCTGTAACCCGCCCCTGGCCCACCGGGCCCTGGAGGCCGAGCCCGACATCGGCCTCCTGCTGCCGTGCAACGTGGTGGTCCGCCAGGAGGCCGACGGCAGCATCACGGTGGCTTTCATGGATCCGGAGGCGGTCCTGGCCCTGGTGAACCGGCCGGAGGTGGCGACGCTGGCCCGGGAGGTCAAGGCCAAGCTCCAGCGAGTGGCTGCTGCGCTGGGTACTTGAGCGGATGCTCTCACTGGCGTTAGACTGAACCTTTCAGCTAGATCGGCCTCCTGCTTCATGCATCGAGCACCCGGCTTCCGCCGCTTGGCCACGACCCTGTTGCTGCTGCTCTTTCTTCAGCACCCGCTGGGAGGCGCAGCCGCGGTGTGGGCCGATGCCTCGCAGGGCCTGCACGCCACTCAAGGTGCCGTGGTCGTCGTGCTCGCAGGCCTTGATGTCCCCGAGCGCGGCGGGCCGGGCCACGATTGCCTCACCGCCTGCCTGAGCGGCAAGGGCTGTGTCCAGGGCGGCCAGTGCTGCAGCCCGGCCCAGCCCGGCGGCCTGTCCCCGGGGGCCGGCCAGGTGCCGGCCTACCGCCCTGCAGCTGCCGAGGGCCTGCCGTCCTCGCCCCTTTCCGTACCCACCAAGCCACCACGCAGCCTCCTCGGCTGAGGGCCCGCCCGCGATGAGGCGGGCCGGTGGGGCCGCGCACGCGCCGCGGCCTCGATACCGCCGTTGGCATGCTCGTCCCGCCGATCTGCCGGCGGGGGCGGTCACTGAGGAGCGCTGCCTTCTATGGTTCGTCTTGCACGCCGGAGCGGCGCCGCCGCTCTCCTGATCCTTGCCCTGCTGCTGTGGGGCACGACCCGGCCGGGGGCCACAGCCCCGCCCGAGCCGCTGACGCCGACGGCGGCGGTGCGGGAGGCCCTGGCGGGGAATCCCGGCTTGGAGGCCCTGCGCCGCCGGGCCGAGGCCTTGGCGGCGGTGCCCAGCCAGGCAGGCACCCTGCCCGATCCCCGCCTGCACCTCAACGCCATGAACCTCCCCGTGGACAGCCTGGCCCTGTCCCAGGAGGCCATGACCCAGCTCCAGGTGGGCTTCAGCCAGGCCCTGCCCTTTCCCGGCAAGCTCGCCCTGCGGGAGGCGGTGGCCAGGCACCGGGCCGAGGCCGCCGCCGCCCGTGTGGCGGAGCTGCGCCTGGCCCTGGCCCGCGATGTGCGCCTGGTGTGGTGGAACCTCTACTACCTGGACCGGGCTCTGGCCCTCCTGGCGCGCAACCGGGAGCTGATGCGCCAGCTCGTGTCCATCGCCCGGACCAAGTACCGGGTGGGCAAGGGGCTGCAGCAGGATGTGCTGCTGGCCGAGCTGGAGCTCTCCCGCCTCCTGGAGGAGGAGCTGGCCCTGCAGGGCTTGCGCCGGCGGGAGGAGGCCCGGCTCAACGCCCTGCTGGGGCGCGAGGCCTTTGAGACGGTGCGCCTGCCCGCCGAGCCGCCCGTCCCCTTGCCGGAGGTCCCGCGGGAGGCGCAGCCCCTGGTGGCGCAGGCCCTTCAGGCCCGGCCCTTGCTGGCCGTACGGCAGGCGGAGCTGGAAGCGGCGCGCCAGGCCCTGGCCCTGGCCCGCCGGGACTATTACCCGGACTTCCAGGTCTCGGCTGCCTACGGCTACCGGCAGGATGCCCCCGGCGGGCGGGACCGGCCGGACTTCCTGTCCCTGATGTTCAGCATGAGCTTGCCCCTGCGCGCCGACCGGCGCCAGGACCGCGCCGTGGACGAGCGCACCGCCCGCTTGGCCGAGGCCCGGGAGCGCCTGGCCGAGGCCCGCTTGCAGGTGGAGCGGGAGATCGTCCAGGCCTTGACCGATCTGCGCCGGGCCCGGGAGCAGGCCCTGCTCTTCGAGACAGGAATCATCCCCCAGGCCCGTCAGACCGTGGCCAGCATGCTGGCCGGCTACCAGGTCAACCAGGTGGATTTCCTCAACCTGGCGCGCGCCCAGATCACCCTCTTCCGCTACGAGACCCGGTACTGGAAGGCCTTCGGCGAGGCCCAGCAGGCCTGGGCCCGTCTGCAGGCCGCCGTCGGCAAGGAGACCCTCCGATGAGCAGAGCCACCCCCATTCTCCTCGCCCTGGCCTTGGTCGCGGGAGCGGCCGGCGGCTATTGGTGGGCGGCCCGGCAGGAAGCCCCACCGCCGCCGGCGGCGGGCGGGGCCGCAGGCGAGCGCAAGCCCCTCTATTACCGCCACCCCATGAATCCGGCCATCACCTCCCCCGTGCCCGCCAAGGACGAGATGGGCATGGACTACATCCCCGTCTACGCCGAGGACGAGCCCGAGGAGGTGCCCGGGACGGTGCGCATCGATCCGGTGGTGATGCAATCCATCGGGGTGCGCACCGCCCGGGCCGAGCGCCGCAGCCTGAGCCGTGCGGTCCACGCCGTCGGGCGAGTGGACTACGACGAGGAGCGCCTGGCGCGCCTCCATCCCAAGACCGAGGGCTGGGTGGAGGAGCTGTTCGTGGACAAGACGGGCGAGCCCGTGCGCCGGGACGCCATCCTGCTGGGGATCTACTCCCCCCAGCTCGTTACCGCCCAGCAGGAATACCTGCTGGCCCTGGACAATCTGCAGGCCTTGGCGCGCAGCCCCTATCCCGATATCCGCCACGGCGCCGAGGCCCTGGTGGAGAGCGCCCGCACCCGCCTGGAGATGCTGGACGTGCCCGAGCACCAGATCCGGGAGCTGGAGCGCACCCGGGAGGTGAAGAAGGTCCTGCACATCCATTCACCTTTTGACGGGATCGTGGTGAAGGTGGGGGTGCGCGACGGGCAGTACGTCACGCCTAGGACCGAGCTCTATCGCTTGGCGGACATCCGCCGCGTGTGGGTCTACGTGGACGTCTACGAGAACGAGCTGCCCTGGATCCGGGTGGGGGATCCGGCGGAGATGCGCCTGAAGGGCATCCCGGGCCGGGTGTTCCGGGGGAAGGTGCGTTACGTCTATCCCTTCGCCGACGAGCGCACCCGCACGGTGCAGGTGCGCCTGGCCTTCGACAATCCCGATCTGCTGCTCAGGCCGGGGATGTTCGCCGAGGTGACCCTGCGTCCGGACCGCCGGGTGGATGCCGTGGCCGTGCCCGAGCAGGCCGTGGTGCGCACCGGCACGCGGAGCCTGGTCTTCGTGGTGCGCGGCCCCGGCCGCTTCGAGCCGCGTGAGGTGAAGACCGGGGTGGTCTCAGGCGGCTGGGTCCAGATCCTGCGTGGCTTGGAGGCCGGGGAGGAGGTGGTGACCTCGGCCACCTTCCTCATCGACTCCGAGTCCAGCATCCGCGAGGCGGCGGCCAAGATGCGCCCGCCCAAGGCCCCCACCGGTGGCCACGGGACCGGCCACGCCATGCCCATGAAGGAGCCCGTGGAGGGGGGCATGCAGGGCACCGCCGATGGCGGGGCGCTCATGAGCGGAGCGGGGCGCGGCGCCACCGGGCGCGTGGCCCGCCCCGGCGGGGGAGGGATGGCCCATGATTAAGGCGATCATCGAGGCCTCCCTCCGCAACCGCCTACTGGTCTTCATCGCCACGGGCCTGATCCTGGCCGCGGGCCTGTGGGCGGTGCGCAGCACGCCGCTGGACGCCATCCCGGACCTGTCCGACGTGCAGGTCATCGTCTTCACCGAGTACCCGGGGCAGGCCCCGCAGGTGGTGGAGGACCAGGTGACCTATCCGCTCACCACGGCCATGCTGGCCGTGCCCTACGCCAAGGTGGTGCGGGGCTACTCCTTCTTTGGCCTGTCCTTCGTCTACATCATCTTCGAGGACGGCACCGACCTCTACTGGGCCCGCTCCCGGGTCCTGGAGGCCCTCAACTTCGTGCGCGACCGCCTCCCGCCCGGGGTCAACCCGCGCCTCGGGCCCGACGCCACCGGCGTGGGCTGGGTCTACGAGTACGCCCTGGTGGACCGTACCGGCCGTCACGACCTGGCGGAGCTGCGCTCCATCCAGGACTGGTACCTGCGCTATCCCCTGCAGACCGTGCCCGGGGTGGCCGAGGTGGCCTCCATCGGCGGCTACGTGCGCCAGTACCAGGTGGAGGTGGACCCCAACGCCCTGGCCTTCTACGGCATTCCCCTGGCCAAGGTGCGCCAGGCCATCCAGCGCTCCAACAACGACGTGGGCGGGCGGCTCATCGAGATGGCTGAGGCCGAGTTCATGGTGCGGGCCAAGGGCTACCTGAAGGGGATCGAGGACCTGAAGCGCATCCCCGTGGGGGTGGACGGCCATGGCACGCCCATCCGCCTGGAGGACGTGGCCCACATCCAGGTGGGGCCGGAGCTCCGCCGCGGCCTGGCCGAGCTGGACGGTGAGGGGGAGGTGGCCGGCGGCGTGATCGTGATGCGCTACGGCGAGAACGCCCTGGCCACCATCCGCCGGGTTCGCGCCAAGCTGGAGGAGCTCGAGGCGGGCCTGCCCGAGGGGGTGGAGATCGTCCCCGTCTATGACCGGGGCGCCCTCATCGAGCGTGCGGTGGACAACCTCAAGGAGAAGCTCCTGGAGGAGTTCCTGGTGGTGAGCCTGGTGTGCGTGGTCTTCCTCATGCACGCCCGCTCGGCGCTGGTGGCCATCCTCACCCTTCCCATCGGGGTCTTGGTGGCCTTCATCGTCATGCGCTACCAGGGGATCACTGCCAACATCATGTCCCTGGGCGGGATCGCCATCACCATCGGGGCCATGGTGGACGGGGCCATCGTGATGATCGAGAACGCCCACAAGCACCTGGAGGCCTTCGCCCGGGAGCGGGGACGGCCGCCGGAGGGGGCCGAGCGCTGGCGGGTCATCGGCGAGGCGGCCAAGGAGGTCGGTCCCGCCCTGCTGTTTTCCCTCCTTATCATCACCGTCTCCTACCTCACCATCCTGACCCTGCAGGGACAGGAGGGGCGGCTGTTCCGTCCCATGGCCTTCACCAGCACCTACGCCATGGCCGCGGCGGCGGGCCTGGTGGTGACCCTGGTGCCGGTGCTGATGGGCTACTTCATCCGCGGGCGGATCCTCCCCGAGGCGCGCAACCCGGTCAACCGCGTGCTGCGCTGGCTGCACGCGCCGCTGGTGGGCTGGACGGTGCGCCACCCCTGGTGGACCCTGGCCGGGGCGGCGGTGCTCCTCGTGGCCACCCTGTATCCGCTGCAGCGCCTGGGCAGCGAGTTCATGCCGCCCCTGGACGAGGGGGACATCCTCTACATGCCCACCACCTTTCCGGGCATCTCCATCACCAAGGCCAAGGAGCTGCTGCAGCAGACCGACCGGATCCTGGCCACCTTCCCGGAGGTGGAGAGCGTCTTCGGCAAGGTGGGCCGGGCGGAGACGGCTACCGATGCCGCCCCCCTGTCCATGATCGAGACGGTGATCCGTCTCAAGCCGCGGGAGCAGTGGCCGGATCCCGAAAAGAGCACCCAGGAGCTGATGCGGGAGATGGACCAGGCCATCCGCTTCCCCGGCGTGGCCAACGCCTGGACCATGCCCATCAAGACGCGCATCGACATGCTCTCCACGGGCATCAAGACCCCGGTGGGGATCAAGGTCAGCGGTCCCGACCTCGAGGAGCTGCAGCGCATCGCCAAGGACATCGAGCAGGCCATGAAGACCCTGCCCGAGACCCTCTCGGCCTTCGGGGACCGGGCCGTGGGCGGCCGCTACCTGGACTTCGAGATCGACCGGGAGGCCGCGGCCCGCTACGGGCTCACCGTGGGGGACGTCCAGGACGTGATCCGCTCCGCCGTGGGCGGGATGAACGTCACCTGGACCGTGGAGGGCCTGGAGCGCTATCCGGTGAACCTGCGCTATCCCCGGGAGCTGCGCGACGATCTGGAGCGGCTGCGCCGGGTCCTGATCCCCACCCCCACCGGGGCCCAGATCCCGGTCTCCCTGGTGGCCGACATCCGCCTCACCCAGGGGCCGCCGGTGATCAAGAGCGAGAACGCCCGGCCCAACGCTTGGGTGTACGTGGACCTCAAGACCTCCGACATCGGCGGCTTCGTGGCCAAGGCCAAGCGGGTGCTCGCCGAGCGGGTGGAGATCCCGCCGGGCTACACGGTCACCTGGTCGGGGCAGTTCGAGTACATGGAGCGGGCGGCGGAGCGGCTGCGCGTGGTGGTGCCGCTGACCCTGCTCCTCATCTTCCTGCTGCTCTACTTCAACTTCCGGGGCGTGGTGGCCCCGCTGGTGGTGATGCTCTCCATCCCCTTCGCCCTCATCGGGGGCATCTGGCTGGTCTACCTCTACGGCTTCAACCTCTCGGTGGCCGTGGCCGTGGGCTTCATCGCCCTAGCGGGGGTGGCCGCGGAGATCGGGGTGCTGGTGATCACCTTCATCGACCAGGAGGTGGCCCGCCGCCGGCATGCGCTGGCCCGGGCCGAGGCGGCGGAGGAGGGGCTCCCGCCCCACCGGCGCTTCCCCAGCGCGGCGCGCCTGGACCGCGCCGCCCTCATGGAGGCGGCCCGGGCCGGGGCGGCGGAGCGCCTGCGGCCGGTGGCCATGACCGCCACGGCCATCGTGGTGGGCCTGCTCCCCATCCTCTTCAGCGAGGGGACCGGCTCGGAGGTCATGCAGCGCATCGCCGCCCCCATGGTGGGGGGCATGGTGAGCGTGACCCTGTTCAACCTGGTGGCCCTTCCCGCCCTGTACGGGCTGGTGCTGGTCCTGCTCGAGCGGTGGCGGCGGGACGGGGTGTCGCAGAGCGAAGAGGTGAAGGCATGAAGCGGGTGATGACGGTGAAGCAGCTAGCCCAGGCGGCCGGCATGGCGCCGCACACGGTCCGCTACTACGTGCGGCTGGGCCTGCTCCGTCCGGCCCGGGACCCGGTGAACGGCTACAAGCTCTTCGGGGAGCACGACGTGCTGCGCCTGCGCCTGGTGCGGCAGGCCCAGGCCTTGGGGCTGACCCTGAAGGAGATCCAGGACGTGCTGGAGGCCTGCGAGGGGGGCGGCTCGGCCCGGGCGGCCATGATGGCCGTCTCCCGCCGCCGGCTGCGGGAGACCGAGCAGGCCCTGGCCTCCCTGCAGCGCATGCGCCAGCGCCTGGAGCGCGCGGTGCGGCTCTGGGAGCGTGGACCGGGCCCGGAGCTCCAAGGGCTGCAAGGTCTGTCCCGCCTCCTGGAGCAGGTGGGCAGGGAGGCGGAGGCCGAGGGCGGGGAGAGGATCCCATGAGTGACCGCAGGCCTGCCGGGGCTCACCTGCGCTCACCCGATCGGGTTGGATGGAGGCCGTACACCAGGGCACCGGGCCCCTTTTGTGAACCCGGTCACGTTTTACGCGGGTGGCCGTTGGCATCCTTTGTCTCACAAACGGGACTCGGCCCGTCACCGGAGGAGGCGGTGGGGAGTCCGGCCGCGGCCCGTCGGGCCGACGGGCCCCGGCGGCGCGGATTGCTTCCGGACGTAAAGGGCTGTAGCTTCTTCACAGCAGCGCTGGCAGCCGGCCGTTCCCCCGGCTGCCCGCGCCCCCAGGCCGGAGCGGAGAGACGGAGAGGTCGTGCAGGGCATGATGACGGTGCACGAGCTGGCTCGGGAGGCGGGGGTCACCGCCGACACCGTGCGCCATTACGTCCGCATCGGGTTGCTCCGGCCGCAGCGCAACCCCGGGAACAACTATCGGCTCTTCAGCCGGGCCGATCTGCGGCGGCTGCGCTTCGTGCGCAAGGCCCAGCTGCTGGGGTTCACTTTGAAGGAGATCTGCCGGCTTCTGGAGGCCAGCCGTAGCGGGGCCCTCTCCTGTGCCCAGGTGCGCCAGGCGGTGGAGCGGCGCATCCAGGAGAATCGGCGGCGCCTGGAGGCCCTCCTGGCCCTCCAGCGGCGCATGGAGGCGGCCATGGACCAGTGGGGGCGCCTCCCCGAGGGTCCTGCGGACGAGGAGGGCCTGTGCGGCCTCATCGAGGCCTTGGAGCTGCCTGAGGACGAGGCGACGGACGAGGCGCTCCGCCAAGCCTGATCCCCGTCAGGATGGGAGGGTTGACCTGGGTGCCGCACACACCTTGTA
>WFXX01000264.1 GCA_015490395.1 Gammaproteobacteria bacterium
CTGGTGGACCTGGCCTGGGACGCCCGGGAGGGGGCCGAGGCGGCGGAGCTGGGGACGCTGCTGCGCCCGGGCGCGCGGCCGCTCTGCGGCCCCCTGCGCCACGAGCAGTACGCCTACCTCTTCGGACCCCGCGCCGAGGCCATGGGCTCAGCCGCCGTGCTGCCCTTGACCGCCCCCCCAGCGCCAGGCCTGCCGCCCCAACTGGTGGGCCTGCTGGCGATAGGCAGCGCCGACCCCAGGCGCTACCACGCCGGCATGGGCACCCTGTTCCTGGCCCACCTGGGCCGGGTGGTGGGCCGAGCCCTAGCCCGGCACCTGCCGCCCTCGGCCCTGGAGGCCTGAGGCGCGGCACGGTCATGGCGCAGGGGCCGGACGCGGCCAGTGTGGAGGCCTTCGTGGAAGGCCTGCGCGTGGCCCGCCGGGCCTCGCCCCACACCGTGGCCGCCTATCGCCGGGACCTGCTGCGGTTGCGCCGGCGCCTGGCCGGGCAGGGCGTGCGCCGCTGGGAGGAAGCCGATGCTGCCGCCTTGCGCGCGGCCCTGCAGGCCGAGCGGGCCCGGGGGCTCGCGCCCCGCAGCCTGGCCCGCATGCTCTCGGCCCTGCGGTCCTTCCTGGACTGGCTGGTGCGCGAGGGACGCCTGACGGCCAACCCCGCCCGCGACCTGCGTCCCCCCAGGGCCCGTCGCCCCCTGCCCCAGCCGCCGGGGGTGGACCAGACCGCCCGGCTCCTGGCTCTGCCCGCGGGCGGCGATCCCCTGCTGGCGCGCGACCGGGCCCTGCTGGAGCTGCTCTATTCTTCTGGGCTCCGCCTGGCCGAGCTGGTAGGGCTGGACCTGCCAGACCTGGACCTGGAGCAAGCCCTGGTGCGGGTGCGGGGCAAAGGAGGCAAGGAGCGGGTGGTGCCCGTAGGGACGCGGGCCCGGGAGGCCCTGGAGGCCTGGCTGGCGCGGCGGCCCGAGCTGGCCGCCCCCGACGAGGCGGCCCTCTTCGTGGGGCGCGGCGGCCGCCGGCTGGGCCCCCGGGCGGTGCAGCGGCGCCTGCGGCGCTGGGGGATCCGGCAGGGGCTGCCCATGCCCCTCCACCCCCACCTGCTGCGTCACGCCTGCGCCACCCACCTGCTGGAGTCCAGCGGCGACCTGCGGGCGGTGCAAGAGCTGCTGGGGCACGCCGACATCGGCACCACCCAGGTCTACACCCGCCTGGACTTCCAGCATCTGGCCCGAGTCTACGACGCCGCCCATCCCCGGGCCCGACTGGGGTCGGGGCGAACCCGCCGGGGGGACCGCCGGGGAGACCGTGGAGGCAGGCGCTGAGCGGGGCGGGCCGCCTCAGCCCACCCACCAGGTGCGCACGTTGACGAACTCCCGCAGGCCGTGGTGGCCCAGCTCGCGGCCGTAGCCCGAGTCCTTGACCCCCCCGAAGGGCAGCCGGGGGTCGCTCTTGACCATGCCGTTGACGAAGACCATGCCGCTGGCCAGGCGCCGGCCCACCCGCTCGCCCCGCTCCCGGTCCCGGGTCCAGACGCTGGCCCCCAGGCCGTAGCGGCTGCGGTTGGCCAGGGCCACGGCCTCGTCCTCGTCCGCGGCCCGCACCACCGCCGCCACCGGCCCGAAGAGCTCCTCATCGAAGGCGGGCATGCCCGGCCGGACCCGGTCCAGGAGGGAGGGCGCGTAGAACCAGCCCCTACCGGGCAGGGGCTCGCAGCCCAGCAGGGGCACCGCCCCCCGGGCCACGCTGGCCTCCACCTGGTGGTGGAGCTGGCGGCGCAGGTCCTCCCGGGCCAGGGGGGCCAGGGTGGTGGCCGGGTCCAGGGGGTCACCCGGACGGAGGGCCCGGATGCCCGCCGTCAGGGCCTCCAGGAAGGGCCCGGCCACCGCCTCCACCACGATGAGGCGCTTGGCGGCGATGCAGCTCTGGCCGGCGTTCAGGAAGCGGGCGGCCACCGCCGTGCGCGCCGCCTCCTCCAGGTCGGCGTCCTCCAGGACCAGGAAGGGGTCCGAGCCCCCCAGCTCCAGCACGGTCCGCTTGAGGGCCGCCCCCGCCCGGGCCGCCACCTCCCGGCCGGCGGCCTCGCTGCCGGTCAGGCTCACCCCCCTGACCCGGGCATCGTCCACCACCCGGCCCACCAGGGAGGCGGGGATCATCAGGCTCTGGAAGACCCCCTCCGGGAAGCCGGCCCCCTGGAAGAGCCCCTCCAGGGCCAGGGCGCAGCGGGGCACGTTGGAGGCGTGCTTGAGCAGCACCACGTTGCCCGCCGCCAGGGCCGGGGCGGCGCAGCGCAGCACCTGCCAGAAGGGGAAGTTCCAGGGCATCACCGCCAGCCAGGGGCCCAGCGGCTCGTAGCCAACCCAGCAACGGCGGGGGGCGTCGCAGGCGGCCGGCTCCGGAGCCAGGAAGGCGGGGGCGTGGGCGGCATAGTGCTCGCAGACCCAGGCGCACTTGTCCACCTCGGCCAGGGCCTCGCCCAGGAGCTTGCCCATCTCCCGGCTCATGAGCCGGGCCAGCTCCTCCCGCCGGCGGCGCAGCTCGGCGGCCAGGGCCTCCAGCAGCCGGCAGCGCTCGGCCAGCGGCGCGCCCGACCAGGCGCGGAAGGCCGCCTCCGCCCGCTCCAGGGCCGCCTCCAGGCGGGCCTCGTCCCAGGCCTCCACGCAGGCCTGGGCCTCACCGGTGGCGGGATCGATGGAGGTGAAGGCCATGGGGACGGCGCTCTGCAGCGGATGGTTCTTGCAGTATAGCCTGGACCCGCGCTTGACCGGGCGGCCGCGGCCCCGGGACAATCACGCCGCCCGCCGAGCCGCGCGGCGCGCATGACCCGAGCCACGGAGAGCCACCCCAGGGGGAGCCATGCCCGAGAGCCTGACCCTGTGCATGCCCGGCGGCACCGGCTTCGTGGGCCGCCATCTGGCCGACCGCCTGGTGGCCCTGGGCCACCGGCTGCGCATCCCCACCCGGCACCGGGAGCGACACAAGGAGCTGCTGGTGCTGCCCGCGGTGGAGCTGGTGGAGACGGACCTGGGCGACGAGGCCGCCTTGCGGGAGCTCCTGGCCGGCTGCGATGCGGTGATCCACTTGGTGGGCATCCTCCACGAGGAGCGGCCGGGCGACTTCCGCCGCGTGCACGTGGAGCTGCCCCAGCGCCTGCTGCAGGCGGCGCGCGAGTGCGGTGTGCGCCGCTTCCTGCACATGAGCGCCCTGGGGGCCGACCCCGCCGGGCCCAGCCAGTACCTGCGCAGCAAGGGCGAGGGGGAGGAGGCGGTGCACCGCCTGGCCGACCCCCGGCTGCCGGTGACCAGCTTCCGGCCGGCGGTGATCTTCGGCCCCGACGATCACTTCTTCAACCACTTCGCCCGGCTGCTCCGCCTGGCGCCGGTGCTGCCCCTGCCCTGCCCCCAGGCCCGGCTGGCCCCGGTCTACGTGGGGGACGTGGTGGAGGCCTTCGTGCAGGCCCTGGAGGACCGGCGCACCTTCGGCCAGCGCTACGAGCTCTGCGGGCCCCGCGCCTACACCCTGGAGGAGCTGGTGCGCTACCTGGCCCAGGTGCTGGGGCTGCGGCGGCGCATCTGGCCCCTCTCGGACCGCCTCTCCCGGCTCCAGGCCCGGATCCTGGAGCACCTCCCCGGCCGCCCCTTCACCCTGGACAACTACCGCTCCCTGCAGCGGCCCTCGGTCTGCCAGGGCCCCTTCCCCGAGGTCTTCGGAATCCGTCCCACCCCCGTGGAGGCGGTGGTGCCCTACTACCTGGGCCGCCAGGACCAGCGCGCCCTCTACGATCGCCTGCGCAGCCAGGCCCGTCACGAGTACTGAGCCCCCGACCGGCGGGCGCCCTGACGGGGAAGGCGGCGCCACGGGAGGAGCCATGCCGGGGCGAGACATCCGCATCTACCAGGTGGGCGGCGCGGTGCGGGACCGCCTGCTGGGCCTGCCGGTGCAGGACCGCGACTGGGTGGTGGTGGGGGCCACGCCCGAGGAGATGCGCCGTCGCGGCTTCCGGCAGGTGGGCAGGGACTTTCCCGTGTTCCTGCACCCGGAGACGGGAGAGGAGTATGCGCTGGCGCGCACCGAGCGCAAGACGGGGCGGGGGCACCGGGGCTTCGTGGTGCACAGCTCCCCGGAGGTCACCCTGGAGGAGGACCTGGCCCGGCGGGACCTGACCATCAACGCCATGGCCCTGGCCGAGGACGGCACCCTGGTGGACCCCTACGGGGGCGCGGAGGACCTGCGCCGACGCATCCTGCGGCACGTCTCCCCGGCCTTCGAGGAGGACCCCCTGCGGGTGCTGCGCGTGGCCCGCTTCGCCGCCCGCCTGGCCCCCCTGGGCTTCCGGGTGGCCCGGGAGACCCTGGCCCTGATGCGCCGCATGAGCGCCTCGGGGGAGCTGGAGGCGCTGACGCCGGAGCGGGTCTGGCAGGAGCTGGAGCGGGCCCTGGGGGAGGCGCGGCCCTCGCGCTTCGTGGCCGTGCTGCGGGCCGCGGGGGCCCTGCGCGTGGTCTTCCCCGAGCTGGACCGGCTCTACGGCGTCCCTCAGCCCCGTCGCCATCACCCGGAGATCGACACCGGGGTGCACACCCAGCTGGTGGTGGACCGGGCGGCGGCGCTGGGGGCCCCGACCGAGGCCCGCTTCGCCGCCCTGGTGCACGACCTGGGCAAGGGGGAGAGCCCCCCGGCGCGCTGGCCCAGCCACCTGGGGCACGAGGAGCGCGGGGCCCGGCTGGTGGCCGCCCTGTGCCGCCGGCTCCGGGCCCCCCGGGCCTTCCGGGAGCTGGGGGAGCTGGTGGCCCGGCACCACACCCGCTGCCACCGGCTGCGGGAGGCCCGCCCGGCCACGGTGCTGACGCTGCTGGAGGAGCTGGACGCCTTCCGGCGCCCCCGGCGCCTGGAGCCCTTCCTGCTGGCCTGCCAGGCGGACGCCCAGGGGCGCCCCGCCTTCACGGCCCGGCCCTATCCCCAGGCGGGGCTGCTGCGCCGGGCCCACGAGGCGGCGGCTGCGGTACGCGCCGCCGACCTGGCCCGGGAGGGGCTGGCGGGGGCCGCCCTGGGGCAGGCCCTGCGCCGGCGGCGGCTGGAGGCGGTGGCCCGCGCCCTGGGACGCGCGGGGGCGGAGGATCCCTAGCGGACCCGTCAAGAAAGCGGCGGACCCGGCCGATGACCTGCTCGAGGGGGCCTGGCCCCCCACAGCCAGAGGGGCCCATGCGCAGCTCCCAGCCCCCAGAGGATCCCGACACCGGAGAGCGGGACGAGGCCGTCCCGGCCTGGCGGAGACAGCTCCTCGCCCTGTGGGCCCGCTTCGCCCGTCGCCACCGGCTGCGCTATCCCCCCGCCGTCCACCCCTGCCTCATCCAGGGCCGCCGGGCCCTGGTGGTGGCCCCGGGCCTGGAGCGGGAGGACCCGGTGGGCTATCAGCTGGTGCTGGCCTTCGCCCGGGAGCAGGGGCTGTGGGTGCAGCCCGACCGCCGGCGCAGCCCCCGGGCCGTGGCCGGGGAGCGCCGAGCCCGGCCTTGGCGCTACGGCTCCCTGGCGCCCCGCTCCGGGCGGGAGCCGGAGGAGGGCGGGGAGGTTTGACGAGGGGCGGGCGAGGGTCTATCCCTCCTCATGGTGGGGCCGGAGGAGGCCCGCGAGGAGGAGGCCCGCATGTACGGAGTGCGCCACGCTCTGACCGCCGAGTTTCCCCAGTTCCGTCACGCCATCCACCAGCTCAAGCACACCGACCCAGACTTCGCCCGGCTGCTGGCGGAGTACGACGCCACCGACAAGCGTATCTATGGGCTGGAGAGCCGCCGCCTGCCCGGCTCCCACCCCTACCTGGCCGCCCTCAAGCGCCGCCGGGTGGCCCTCAAGGACCGGATCTACGCCGCGCTGCGACGAGGCCCCCTCTCTTGAGGGGGCGGCAGCCCGGGGGGCGGGAGCCCCCCGGGCCCTCCTTTATCGCCGCCGCTCAGGCGCCCAGGGCGCGCCCGGGCAGCAGGGCCGCCTCCAGCTCGGCGAAGGTCCGGGCCATGTCCCCGAGATGGATGGGCACGCCCAGCTGGCGGCCGATCTGGGTGGCGGAGAACAGCCCCCGCACCCGGGGGCCCTCCGGGGCGGCCTCCACCACCACCACGTGCTGGCGGCCCAGCCGGCGGAGGGTGGCCACCACGTCCCCCACCCGGGCCTGGCGCACCGTCTCCAGATCCAGCACCTCCAGGGCCTCGCGGGGGGTCATGATCTCGGCCACCTGCACCTCGTCCACGGGCACCCGGCGCCGCGAGGCCACCTGCAGGGGCCGCTCCCCCAGCACGTCCTCCGCGGTCACCAGGCCCAGGAGCCGCTCCCGGGCGTCCACCACCAGGAGCAGGCGCACGCCCGCGGCCAGCATCCGCTGGTGGGCTTGGGGCACCGGGGCCTGCGGGCCGATGGTCACCGGCCGCACCCGGGTCAGGTCGGTCATGGCCTGGAGGGCGGGGCTGCCCGGACCCACGGGGCCCTCGCCCTCCGGACGGCAGTAGCCCGCCCCCTCCTCCAGGCGGCGGGCCGGCAGGGCTCGGTACGGGATCATCGCTCGCCTCCTCAGGGCCTGCGGCCCCTGCTCGCCGGGTCCCCCGGGGTGAGGCGCCCCGGGGGGCTCCCCGTCTTGCCCGTTTTTTCTTATTCTAGCACTCAGGAATTGACGCGCCCGTCCCGGCCGCCCGCCGCCGGGAACGACGGGGCAGGCCCCTGAGGAGGAGAGGACCATGAGCGCGAGCGAGACACCCCTGAAGGAGAAGCACTGCGTGCCCTGCCGGGGCGGCATCCCGCCCCTGGGGGAGGAGGAGGCCCGCCGGCTCCTGGCCGAGGTGCCCGGCTGGGAGCTGGCCGAGGGGGCCACCCGGCTGCGGCGCACCTTCCGCTTCCCGGACTTCGCCGCCGCCCTGCGGTTCGTGAACCAGGTGGGGGCCCTGGCCGAGTCCGAGGCCCACCATCCAGACCTGTGCTTCGGCTGGGGCTACGTCACCGTGACCGTCTACACCCACAAGATCGGGGGGCTGCACGAGAACGACTTCATCCTCGCCGCCCGCATCGGGGAGCTGGCCCCGGAAGGGGGGCCGCCCCCTCAGTGAGGCAGGCCGAGGGTGTAGAGGCTAGAGGAGGATCTCCGCCAGGATCAGGAGCACGATGTAGCACTCCACCCGCAAGCTGCGGCGGTGGTAGACCAGGTTCAGGAGGGGCTCCACGGCACAGCTGATGACCTCCAGCTTGCGGCCCAGGGCACGGTGACGCTCCAGGCCGGGCTCGCGCAGGACCACCCCCTGGCTGATCACCCACGCCTCCTCCTGGGCCGGACGTGGAGCACGGTCTCCTCGCTCTCGGGGCGCTCGTGGGGGCGGTGCACCAGGGGCCGGAGGTGGCGCAGGAAGGCGACCTCCTCCGCCGGGCCCAGCCCGAAGAGGACTACCGCCCCATCGCGGAAGAGGACCGCATGGCCGGTCTCCCCGGCCCGCACCACCACCAGGGGCAGCCGGGAGGCGGGAGGGCTCGACGGCCTTCAGCTCCAGCCGCTCCCCCACCAGCAGGACACGGCCGGGGACGGCGGCGGGCCGGGCGGGCTGCGGCGCTCACGCCCGGCTGTGCTCCCGTTTCACTCGGCAGGGCCCTCCGCGGGCCCGACGTCCCGGGCGCAGCGGAAGCCGGTGTCCCGGTAGGCCCGGTCCGGGGGGAGGTAGAAGCGGTAAGCGGCTCGGTAGAAGTGGGAGAGGGCATAGTGGCCGAAGCCGCTCCAGCCGCCGCCCCGCACCACCTTGTAGCGCTCGCCGAAATCGGCGCTGCGGTAGTCGCTGCCGGGATAGGGTCGGTACCAGTCCGCCACCCATTCCATGACGTTGCCGGCCATGTCCAGCACCCCGTAGGGGGAAGCTCCCTGAGGATAGGAGCCCACCGGGGCCAGGCCGAAGGGCCAGGGCCGACCCCGAGGGTCCACGCCGCTGGCGTTGAGTCGCGTCGGATCCCAGGTCCCGCCCCAGGGGAATTCCCTCCCGTCGGTGCCCCGGGCGGCCTTCTCCCACTCGGCCTCGGTGGGCAGGCGCTTGCCGGCCCAGCGGCAGTAGTCCCGGGCGTTGAACCAGGTGACCCCGGTCACCGGGAGCTCGTCCAGGCGGGCCTGCTCCCGGGCGATGAGGTCCAGCAGGGCCTCCTTGCCCAGGGTGCGGGTGTCGGCGTCCACCCGGAAGCGCTCGGCGGCCAGGCGGCGCAGGGTCTCCACGGAGGCATGCTCCAGGACCTCCCGGGTCAGCAGGTAGCCGTTGGCCTCCCAGGCGGGGGGGACCCAGTAGTTGGCCTCGCGCACGAAGCGCCGGTACTGGGCGTTGGTGACCTCGGTGCGGTCGATCCAGAAGGCGGGCAGTTCCACCCGACGGGCCGGATGCTCGTCCAGATACCAGGGCTTGCGGGAGCCGTACTCCCGGGCCCTGCCGGCGCGGTCCACCCGGTCCGAGCCCATGAGGAAGGGCCCGGCCGGCACCAGCACCATCTCCCCCGGCCCGGAGGCGGCCGGCGCAGGCGGGACCCAGGCCAGCCCCGCCGCCAGGGCCCACGCGACCCGCACGCCCCGCCGCCTGCGCATGGCTCCCTCCCTCCGGGATCCCCGGCCCGCGATGCTATCATGCCCTTCGCCCCAGGAAGCCCGCTTCGCCGCACCGCCCCATGACCCGCATCCTGGAGCTGCGCACCGAGGGCCCCGGCCTGCACGAGATCACCGCGCAGGTGGCGCAGGTGGTGGCCGAGGCAGCCCGCACGACAGGCCTGGCCGAGGGGCTGTGCACCGTCTTCGTGCGCCACACCTCCGCCAGCCTGGTGATCCAGGAGAACGCCGACCCCTCCGCCCGCCGGGACCTGGAGCGCTGGCTGGAGCGGCTGGTGCCCGAGGGCGACCCCCTCTACACGCACACCCTGGAGGGACCGGACGACATGCCCGCCCACATCAAAGCGGCCCTCACCGCCTGCTCCCTGGGCATCCCGGTGGTGGAAGGGCGGCTGGCCCTGGGCACCTGGCAGGGCGTCTACCTCTGGGAGCACCGCCGCCGGGGCGGGCGCCGGGAGGTGGTGGTCCACGTGGGCCCCTAGGCCCCAGGACCAAGCCTCGGCGGCGGGCCGGAGGCCAGCCGGTGGGCCGCCCGGATGGGCTCGGGGAGCCGGTAGCGGGTCAGGCAGGCCAGGGTCCAGCGCACCGCCGTGGGCAGGCTCACCCGGTGGCCGATGGAGACGTAGAGCGGTCGCACCCCCTCCCGGGTGCGGACCACCGCGCCGATGATCTCCCCCCCGTCCCGCAGGGGCGTCCAGTCCCCCCGGCGGGGCCCGGGCTCCTCGTGGGTACCCACCAGGCGGGTCTTGGCCACCCCCACGGTGGGCCGATCCAGGAGCAGGCCCAGGTGGCAGGCCAGGCCGAAGCGGCGGGGATGAGCCAGGCCCTGACCGTCGCAAAGGATCAGGTCCGGATCGGGGCCTTCCAGGGCCTCCAGGGCCTGCAGCACCGCAGGGATCTCCCGAAAGGAGAGCAGGCCGGGCACGTAGGGAAAGGCGGTGGGGCAACGGGCCACGGCCCGGGCCACCGGCTCCAGGGTGGGCCAGGCCAGCACGGCCACCGCGGCCCGGGTCAAGCGTCCCCTCTCCTCGAAGCCCACGTCCACTCCGGCCACCCGGCGCACCCGCTCCAGACGGCCCTCGCGGATCACGTGGGGCGCCAGGCGCTCCTGGAGGACGCGGGCCTCGTGGGGAGAGAGCCCCCACGGATGCAGGGTGCGGGCCCTCAGCGGCACGGCGCGCTTCGCGCCTCCTCGTGCGCCGCCTCAGCGCCCGAGCAGGGCCTCCACCCGGCGGATCTCCTCCAGCTCCCGCCGGCTGTAGAGCCCCTCGGTGCTGTGCAGGCTGCTGACGTCGGTGTGGGGCATGAACAGCAGCTCCACCAAGTCCACGGCCTCCTGGCTCCCGGTGTCCCAGCCCCCCTGGGCCAGGCGGTGCAGGGTGGCCGCGTAGCTGTAGCCGGCGTCGGCGAAGACGGCCTCCACGAAGCGCTTGCGGTCCCGCGGCTCCAGGTGGAAAGGGCTCACCGGCAGCCCCTCCGAGAGCCGGTTCCAGCTCGCTGCCAGCCGCTCCAGGGCGGCCCGGTCGCCGATGGGCGCGGGCGGCTTGGGCGCCTCCCCGCAGGCCGCGAGCAGCAGCGCCGCCGCGCAGGCCCAGGCCAGGGCGCGCAGGCCGCTAGCGGCGGGCCCCGGCATCGTCCAGCAGCTCCAGCATCTCCCGATCCTCCTCCCGGATGGCCAGCATCCGCGGCGTCCAGCCCTGTGCGGTCTGCGCCTCCAGGTCCGCCCCCCGCTCAATGAGCAGGCGAGCCAGCTCCCCGTGCCCCCGGACCACAGCCCAGTGCAGGGCCGTCCAGCCCTCATCGTTGGAGGCATTCACCTCTGCCCCCCGCTCGATGAGCAAGCGGGCCGTCGCCAGATGCCCCCGCATCGCGGCCCGCATCAAGGGGGTCCAGCCGTCGCGGTCGCGGGCATCCACCGCCGCCCCCCGGTCCAGCAGGAGGCGGGCGATCTCCGTCTCGCCCAGGCGGGCCGCGTGCATCAGGGCGGTCCAGCCGTAGCGGTTGCGCTCGTCCACCGCCGCGCCCTGGTCCAAGAGGGCCGCCACCTGGGCCCGGTCCCCCCGGAGCACAGCCTTCATCAGGGGGGTGTTGCCGTCCCGGGCCGCCACCCCCAGGGCCACGAACAGGGCCACAGCCAGGACCAGGAGCAGGATCTGGAGGGTGCGAGCGGCTCGGGGCGAAAGGGGCATGCTGGGCAATGACGGCGCAGAGGGCCCGTGGCAAATACGTTATCATAGGGGCTTCCTCCAAGGCGCCGTCACGGCGCCCCGCCGGCAGGAGCCAGGGAGGAGCCACCATGCTCTTCAAATGCCCCCACTGTGGCGATGCCACTGTCCCCTTGCGAGACAAGATCAAGACCAGCCTCTGGGCCGCCGTGCACTGCGGCGGCTGCGGCGGCCGGATCGCGGCCTACCCCTGGATCCTGGCGGGGGTCTACTTCGCCCACGCCTGGAACGTGATGTGGTGGGTGGGCCTGTACCACTTCAACGGCAAGCCCGTCTACTTCGCCTACATGGTCCTGCTCTGGGCACTCATCGAGGGCCTGAGCGTGCGCTTCGTGCCTCTGGCCCGCCTGCGGGCCCGCCATCCTTCCTGAGGCGCTCCCCGCCGTGGCCGCCGTGCTTGCCGTCGGGGTGGCGGTGGCCGACCGCCTCCTGGTGCTGGAGCGCTATCCGGAGGAGGACGAGGAGCTGCGGGCCGAAGAGGCCTTGGCCCTGCCCGGGGGCAACGCGGTCAACCTGCTCACGGTGCTGGCCCGCCTGGGCCACCGTTGCCGGCTGCTGGCGGCCCTGGCGGAGGACGCCGAGGGCGAGCGCCTGACCGCGGCCCTGGAGGCCCGGGGGGTGGACACCGCCGGCTGCCCCCGCCTGGCGGGGAGCACGCCCGTCTCCTGCATCCTGCTCAGCCGGGCCACCGGCAGCCGCACCATCATTCACCACCGGGCGCTGCCCGAGCCGACCGCCCGGCACTTCGCGGCCCTGGACCTGGATGGGGTGGCCTGGATCCACTTCGAGGGCCGGCGGCCGGAAGCCACGGCGGCCATGATGAGCAGGGCCCGGGAGCGGGCCCCGGGGGCGCGCCTGTCCCTGGAGCTGGAGAAGGATCGGCCGGGCCTGGAGGCCCTGCTGCCCCTGGTGGACCTGGTGATCCTCTCCCGGGCCTATGCGACGGCCCGGGGCCTGGCCGGGCCCGAGGAAGCCCTGGCCTGGGCCCAGGAGCGCGCCCCCCGGACCCTGCTGGCCGTCCCCTGGGGCGAGGCCGGGGCCTGGGGGCTAGAGCCGGGCTGCTCCCGACCCTGCCATGTCCCGGCGGCCCCTCCGCCCCAGGTGGTGGACACCCGGGCGGCGGGGGATGCCTTCGCCGCCGGGCTCATCCATGCCCTGCTGGCAAGCCAGGCACTGCCCGAGGCCCTGGCCTACGCCAGCCGGCTGGCGGGCGCCAAGTGCGGCCGGCTGGGCCTGGACGACTTCCCCCTGCCCCCGTTGGCCCTCTGAGAAGGAAGGCGCGCATGGACCCGGGCACCCTCCTGGTGGCGGCGGAGGCGGTGGCCCTCCTGGCCCTGGCCGCGGCCCTGGCCGTGGTCTGGCGCCTGGTCCGCCGGGACCGCAGCCGCGGGACCTCCCGCGAGCGCGCCGATGCGGACCGGGAAGGCTAGCTGCCGAGGAGACGGCCGCCTCCGGCCACGGCCACCGTCACCGTCCCCAGGAGGAGGTTGATGCCCACCGCCCGTCGGATCCGGGCCAGGGCCCGCCCGCCGGCCGGCCAGTCCTCGGCGGCCACCGCCTCCCGGAGCCTCCGAAAGGGCCCGAACCAGACATACAGGAACAGGGCGATCATCACCCAGCCCAGGGCCTGCATCAGGTGCACGTAGAGGGGGCTGGAGGCCAAGCCGTGGAAGCGGCCAAAGACCATGTGGTAGCCGGTGATCGGCAGCAGGGGGGCGACCACCCACACCCAGACGAGGAAACGCCCGAGGACGGCCTCCCACAGACGCAAGCGGCGGGGCGGCTCCAGCTGGGCCGCGGCCACGGGCCGCAGGACCACGTAGGCGAAGAACATGCCGCCCACCCAGAGGCCGGCGGCGAGCAGGTGCAAAGCCAATGCTAGGGCCATGCCTCCTCCCTTGCCCCTCGGGACGCCGCGTTGGGGAGCCTCAGTCTAGCCGCCGCCGGCCAGGCGCTCCACCTCCCGCCACTGGGCCTCCAGGCGCTGGGGGGAGACGGGGAAGGCGGTGCGCAGCTCCTGGGCGAAGAGGGACACGCGCAGCTCCTCCACCATCCAGCGGTAACGCTCCAGGGCCTCCCGGGCCAGCGGGGGCAGGGACGCAGGGGCCTCCAGATCCGACGCCCGCCGCAGGTAGCGCTCCCAGTAGGGTGCCACCTGGGCCAGGAGGCGCCGGTCCCGGGCCGGGTCCAGCTCCAGGCGCTCCAGGCGCCGCTCGGCGGCCCGCAGGTAGCGGGGCAAGTGCCCCAGCCAGGGATCGGGGGTGCGGGCCACGAAGCCCGGATAGACCAGGCGGCGAAGCTGGCCGTCCAGGTCCCGGGCGGCGGCCAGCCAAGCGGGGGGCAGGCCCTCGTCCAGGCGCCGGCGCAGGCGCTGGTGCAGCTCCAGCGTCTCGACCACCACCCGCCGCAACCGCTCGGCCTCGGCCGGCAGGCGGGGGCGGCCCTCCTCTAGGATCCGGGCGAAGGCCTCCGGATCCCGGGGAGCCTCCCGCCCGCCCAGGAAGGCCCGCTCCAGCACCGCCTCCAGCAGGTCGCGGGCCAGGGCCTCGGCGCCACCCGCGGCGGCGGCCTGCAGGGCCACGGGCCGCAGGTCCAGGGCCTGGCGCTCCAGATAGCGCCCGTCCCGCCCCAGGGCCAGGCGCAACAGCCGCAGCACCCCCCGGCGGTGGGCCCGGCGGGCCGCTTCGGGGTCGTCCAGCACGCGCAGGGCCACGGTGCCGTCGGCCTCCGGCACCAGGGCCGGGTAGCCCTGGGCCACCCCCGCCCTGTCTCTTATACACATC
>WFXX01000265.1 GCA_015490395.1 Gammaproteobacteria bacterium
GAGACAGGCGGGAGGGCCTCGCCCGGGGGCAGAGCCTCCGCCACGCGGGCGGCGATGCGGCGCGCCGCCGCCTCCTCCAGGTCCCCCACCAGGGTCACGGCACAGTTGCCGGCGGCGTAGTGGCGGCGATGGAAGGCCTCCAGGGCCTGCCGGTCCAGGGCTTCCACGGTGCGCCGAACCCCCGGCACCGGGTGGGCGTAGGGATGGTCCCCGTAGAGAGCCTCCATGAGGGCATCCCCGGCTACGGTGCCCGGGTCCTCCTGCCGGGCCTCGAGGGCCACCAGGGTGCGCTGCCGCTCCCGCTCCAGGGCCTGCTCGGGGAAGTCGGGCCGGCCCACCACCAGGAGGAAGGTCTCCAGGGCCGGCTCCAGGTGCTCCGGGTCGCTGAGGCTGCGCAGGGTCACCCGGGCCAGGTCCCTGCCGGCCCCGGCCCCGAAGACCGCCCCGGTGCCCTCGAAGCGCTCGGCCAAGGCGTCGGCGTCCAGGCCGCCGGCCCCCTGGTCCAGCATGGCCGCGGTGAGGGCCGCCAGCCCCCAGCGCTCCCCGTCCCGAGCGCTGCCGGCGTCGCATACCAGGTGCAGGTCCACCATGGGCAGCCCCGGGGCCGCCACGAAGTAGACCCGGGTCCCTTCGGGGGTGGTCCAGTGCTGGATGGGGGGAAAGGCCGCCCGGGCGGTTGTCGCGGCCAGCGCCAGGGCCAGCGCGGCCAGCAGGGCCGTCCGCCGCCCTGGGCGCAGCACCCTGCGCCAGTCAACGCTCATGACCCTGGCCCTCCTTCCCGTGCCCCGGGCCCTCGCCCCCGGTGCCCGGCGCAGCCAGGGGGAGGGGGTCCAGGACGGCCACCGTCAGCCGCTCGTCCACCAGATACCGCTTGGCCACGGCCTGCACCTGCTCGGGGGTCACGGCCCGGATGCGGTCCACGTACTCCTCCATCAGGCGCCAGCCCAGGCCCACGCTCTCCAGGCGGCCCATCACCATGGCTTGATAGAACATGGAGTCGCGCTGGTAGACGTCGGCGGCGATGACCTGGGTCTTGATCCGCTCCAGCTCCGCCGCCGAGACCAGCTCCTCCCGCAGCCGCCGCACCTCCTCGCGCAGGGCCTGCTCCAGCTCGGCCACGCTGCGCCCCGGGGCGGGGGTGGCGTCCAGCAGGAAGAGGGTCTCCAGCCGGCTGGCGGCGCTGTAGCCGGCATCGGCCGCTGCGGCTAGGCGGCGGCCGCGCACCAGCTCCCGGGGCAGGCGGGCGCTCTCGCCGCCGGCCAGCACCGCCGCGGCCACGTCCAGGGCGTAGGCCTCCCAGGGCTCGGCGGCGGTGCGCAGGCTGGGGACTCGGTAGCCCAGGATCAGGTAGGGCACCTTGGCCGGGGCCCGCACCGTCACCCGGCGCTCCCCCCGCAGGGCCGGCTCCTGGAGCGGCGCCTCCGGGACGGCCTCCCGGCGGGGGGGCAGGGGGCCAAAGTGCTTGCGGGCCAGGGCCAGGATGCGCTCGGGGTCCACATCACCCACCACCACCAGCACGGCGTTGTCCGGCCCGTACCAGCGCCGGTACCAGCGGCGAACCTGCTCCACGCTGAGCCGGCGCAGGTCGTCCATCCACCCGATGACCGGGTTCCGGTAGGGGGCGTGCAGGAAGGCGGTGGCCTGGAGGGCCTCATAGGTCAGGGCCTCCGGGTCGTCCTCGGTGCGCAGCCGACGCTCCTCCATCACCACCTCCCGCTCCTTGAGGAACTCGGCCTCGTCCAGGAGCAGGTGGGCCATGCGGTCGGCTTCCAGCTCGAAGGCCTTTTCCAGGCGATCCGCGGCCAGCGTTTGGAAGTAGGCCGTGTAGTCCCGGCCTGTGAAGGCGTTCTCCCGTCCCCCCAGCTGGGCGATGATGCGCGAGAACTCCCCCGCTGGGTGGCGTGGCGTGCCCTTGAACATCAGATGCTCCAGCAGGTGGGAGATGCCGGTGGCGCCGGGCTGCTCGTAGCTGGATCCTACCCGGTACCAGAGCTGGGAGACGGCCACCGGGGCCCGGTGGTCCTCCTTCACCAGGATCCTCAGGCCGTTGCCCAGGCGGAACTCGTGCACCTCGCCTTGCGCGGCCGTGGCCGGAGTGGGGACCAGAAGCCAGGCCGCCAAGGCGGCCGGGAGCAGCACGCGCGCAGATCGGTGCCGGGACGGCGTGGACAGCATGGGGCCCTCCCTGGATGGGTGCCGGGCCGTACCCTGACGGGGACGGCGGGTGTGATAGCATACCCCACCTTCTTGCGGGGCCCAGAGATGGGCCGGTCATCGCGTGCTTTCCCGGGGATCCTGCCAGTGAGCTGGTTCGGTGTGGGCAAGGGCCGCCAGGGGCGTGAGGGTGCCGCGGCGGAACGTCCCGCGCAGGGCGCCGCCTCCTTCTGGGGGCGCCTCCGGGAGCGGTTAGCCCGCACCCGGGGCCAGCTCACCGGGGGCCTGGCCCGGGCCCTGGGCCGCCGGCCCATCGACGAGACCGCCCTGGAGGAGGTGGAGGAGCGGCTGCTCCTGGCGGACGTGGGCGTGCCCGCCACCGAGCGCCTCGTAGAGGGCCTGCGCCGCAGGCTGCGCCGGGAGGGACTGGCGGACCTGGAGGCGCTGCTGGCCGCCTTGCGGGAGGACATGACCGCCCTGCTGGAGCCCTGCGCGGGTGGGGCGTGGGACGTGCCGGCCGAGCCGCGCCCCTTCGTGATCCTCATGGCGGGGGTCAACGGGGCGGGCAAGACCACCACCATCGGCAAGCTGGCCCGCCGCTTCGGGAAGGCGGGGCTGAGGGTGATGCTGGCCGCCGCCGACACCTTCCGGGCCGCCGCCGTGGAGCAGCTCCAGGCCTGGGGGGAGCGCAACGCCGTTCCGGTCATCGCCCAGGGGCAAGGGGCGGATCCGGCCTCGGTGGTCTTCGATGCCCTCCAAGCGGCCCGGGCCCGGGGCACGGACGTGCTCCTGGTGGACACCGCCGGGCGCCTGCACACCCAGGCCCATCTGATGGAGGAGCTGCGCAAGGTGCGCCGGGTGATGGCGCGCCAGCTCCCCGGCGCCCCCCACGAGACCTTCCTGGTGCTCGATGCCACCTGCGGGCAGAACGCCCTGGCCCAGGCCCGGCAGTTCCACGAGGCCCTGGGGGTGAGCGGGCTGATCCTGACCAAGCTGGACGGGACCGCCAAGGGCGGGGTGGTGCTGGCCATCTGCCAGGAGCTGGGCCTGCCCATCCGCTTCATCGGCGTGGGGGAGGGCGCGGAGGACCTTCGCCCCTTCGAGCCCGGGGCCTTCGTGGAGGCCCTGCTGGGCGGCGCCGGGGAGGCGGAGGCGGGTCCCGCCTGAGCGGGGCCTCCTGCCGCCGGCGGCGGCCCGGGCGCCCCGTCCATGCAACCGGCCTCCATGATCGAGTGCCACGGGGTGGGAAAGCGCTATCCCGGGGGCCGGGAGGCCCTGCGGGAGGTCAGCTTCCGCGTCGGGCCCGGGGAGTTCGTCTTCGTCACCGGCCACTCCGGCGCCGGCAAGAGCACCCTGCTCAAGCTCGTCGCCCTCCTGGAGCGGCCCACCAGCGGCCGGGTGGTGGTGGCCGGGCGCAGCCTGGACCGCCTGCCCCGCCGGGAGGTCCCGGCCCATCGGCGGGCCATCGGCATGATCTTCCAGGAGGGACGTCTCCTGCCCGAGCGCACCGTGTACGAGAATGTGGCCCTGCCCCTGGAGCTGGCCGGCTGCTGGAGCGCCCGCGAGATCCGCCATCGGGTGCGCACCGCCCTGGAGCGCGTGGGCCTAGCGGGGAAGGAGCGGTGCCGTCCCGTGGAGCTCTCCGGGGGCGAGCAGCAGCGGGTGGGCATCGCCAGGGCCGTGGTCCACCGCCCCCGTCTCCTGTTGGCCGATGAGCCCACCGGGAACCTGGACCCCGCCATGGCGTGGGAGATCATGGGCCTGTTCCTGGCCTTCCACCGCGCCGGCGTCACTGTGCTGGTGGCCACCCACGACCCCTCCCTCATCCGACGCCTGGGGGGGCGGGTGCTCACCCTGCAGGAGGGGCAGCTGGTGGACGATGCTTGGTGGCCGGTGGTCGAGGGGGTGCCGTGACGGCCGGCGCCCGTCCCCGGCCCCGCAGGCCCAGGGGGCGCTGGTTGCGGGAGCACAGGCGGGCTTGTCTGGCCGCCTGGTCCGCTCTGGCTGGGGCCCGGCTGGCCGGGCTCATGACGGTGCTGGTGGTGGCCGTGGCCCTGGCGCTGCCCGCCGCCCTGGGCGTGCTGCTGAGCCAAACGGCGGGCCTCGCGCGCGGGCTGGCTGGCGAGCTTTCGCGCATCGCCCTGTTCCTCGAGCCGGGCACCCGGCCGGAGGCGGCTCGGGCGCTGGCCGAGCGGGTGGCCGCGTGGGCGGAGGTGGCCGCGGTGGACTATGTTTCCCCGAAGCAGGCCCTGGCCGAGGCCCGCCGCCTGGCCGGGCTGGCCGAGCCTTTGCGGGTGCTGGAGGATAACCCCTTTCCACCCCTGCTGCTGGTCAGCCCAACCCCGGAGGCCCTGGCGCGGGGGCTGGAGCCCCTGGCCCGCCGGCTGGGGCGACTGCCCGGGGTGGAGGATGTGCAGGTGGAGCTGGTTTGGGCCGAGCGGCTGGAGGCCTTCCTGGAGGTGGCCCGCCGGGTGTTGCTGATCCTCGGCCTGGCCCTCGCTGCCGCCGCGGCCCTAGTGGTGGGCAACACCGTGCGCCTGACCCTGGAGGGGCGGCGAGAGGAGATCGCCGTGATGCGCCTCCTGGGGGGCACTGAGGCCTACGTGCGCCGGCCCTACCTCTACGAGGGGCTCTGGCTGGGCCTGCTGGGAGCGATGGTCGCTTGGGCTCTGGTGGCCGGGGCGGTCTGGGCCCTGGCCGCCCCGGTGGCGCGCCTGGCCGCGCTCTACGGCGGGAGCTTCTCCCTGCGGCCGCCGGGCGTGGCCTGGGGAGCCGCCCTGGCGGGGGTCGGGGCCCTGCTGGGCTGGGCAGGCGCTTGGCTGGCGGTGCGGGCCCAGCTGCGCCGGATGGATCCCGCCTGAGGGGGTCCGGGGAACTCCAGACGTTGTTAGCACTCTCATTTGGTGAGTGCTAAAATGTAGGTCCCGTGCGCCTGTGCCGTGTCCCGGTCGGGGGCGGGAGGCGCACGGGCCCGCGAGGATGTCAGAGCCGGGGCCTGGAGGCCCCGCACACGGGAGGGAGGAAGCTCAATGGAGACGACTGTCGTCGCCGCCGCGGCCGCCGCGGCGCAGGTGCCCGCCGTGTCCTCCACGGCGCGCAGGAGGCGGGGCAGCCCATGCCCGGTGCCCGTGGGGGCGCTGCCGACCCTCTCCGCAGGGAGCCTGGAGGCCTATATCGAGGCCGTACATCGTATTCCCATGCTGAGCGCCGAGGAGGAGCGGGAGCTGGCCCGCCGCTGGAGGCGGGAGCAGGACTTGGAGGCCGCCCGGCGCCTGGTGCTCTCGCACCTGCGCTTCGTGGTGCACGTGGCCCGCGGCTACGAGGGCTACGGCCTGCCCAAGGCCGACCTCATCCAGGAGGGCAACATCGGCCTGATGAAGGCCGTCAAGCGCTTCGACCCGGAGCTGGGCGTGCGGCTGGTCTCCTTCGCCGTGCACTGGATCCGGGCGGAGATCCACGAGTTCATCCTGCGTAACTGGCGCATCGTCAAGGTGGCCACCACCAAGGCCCAGCGCAAGCTCTTCTTCAACCTGCGCCGGGCCAAGCAGCACCTGGGCTGGATGAGCCGCGAGGAGCGGGACGCCGTGGCCCGGGAGCTGGGCGTGAGCGCCGAGCAGGTGGCCGAGATGGAGGCTCGGCTGAGCAGCCGCGACGCCTCGCTGGATGCCCTGCCGCCCGGGGAGGAGGCCCGCCGCCTGCCGCCGGTGGCCGCCCTGCCCGATCACCGCGCCGATCCCGCCGAGGAGCTGGAGGGCAGCGACTGGCTGGCCCACCATGGGGCTCGCCTGCGCCAGGCCCTGGAGGGGCTGGACGAGCGCAGCCGCGATATCGTGACCTGCCGCTGGCTCCGGGAGCCCAGGGCCACGCTCCAGGAGCTGGCCGACCGCTACGGCATCTCGGCCGAGCGGGTGCGCCAGCTCGAGGCCGCCGCCTTGCGCAGGCTTCGCACCGCCCTGGCCGCCTGAGCCGTTCGGGCCCACCTTCTTCATCTCTCCCTCCGGGGGAGGGAGAGATGAAGAAGGTGGGCCCGAACGGCTCAGGCGGCCAGGGC
>WFXX01000266.1 GCA_015490395.1 Gammaproteobacteria bacterium
GTCCACGGGTGAGGCGGCGGCCCGCCGGACGCTGACCCTGCTCTTGGAGGAGCTCCCCCCGGCCCGTGCGGCGGCTCTGGCCGCTCGCCTCACCGGCTGGCCCCGGAACCGGCTCTACCGCTGGGCGGTCGAAGAGCACGACAGGCGGTGAGCTGATGGGCTCCCCCAGGGCTTGCAGGGGCGGCCGCGCCCCCGCTAGCCTGGGGCCGGCGAGTCGGCCGGGCAGCCGCCGCGCCCGCCGTCCGGGCGTGGAGGAAAGTCCGGGCTCCACAGGGCAGGGTGCCAGGTAACGCCTGGGGGGCGTGAGCCCACGGAAAGTGCCACAGAGAACAGACCGCCGATGGCCCCTGCGGGGCACAGGCAAGGGTGAAACGGTGCGGTAAGAGCGCACCGCGCGGGTGGCAACACACCGCGGCACGGCAAACCCCACCCGGAGCAAGACCAAGTAGGGGAGCGATGGTGTGGCCCGCACCGCTCCCGGGTAGGTCGCTTGAGGCGCACGGCGACGTGCGTCCCAGAGGAATGGCTGCCCTCGACAGAACCCGGCTTACAGGCCGGCTCGCCCCGTCTGCCGTGAGGGCCCCCGGGCTTGTCCCGGGGGCCTTCCTTCTCTGAGCGAGGACACCCTCGCCGCCCGATCGGCCTCGTGCCATCCATCTTTCAATTCCCATCTTTCAAACCATTGCGGTGCCTTTCTCGTCATGGGCACGATCTTCGCCCATCAACCGATTGATTGTCCTCCGGATATGGGCGCAGCTCCCGTGAATGATGCTAAGTGCCCGTGCCTCAAGCATCTTTTGAGGATGCCCGGCTCCAGGGCCGCGGTTGACGGTGGGCAGGGGGCTTCCTATAGTGTGACCAAGTGGGTGACAGTGGGTGCCTGGTGGGGCTTGGTGGGAGACCTGCCGGGACGATGGGGCCGCCGGGGGCGGCCGGCGGTGCGGGAGGCGGGGTGTGTTCCGCGGGGTCAATCCCCTCAACCTGGACGCCAAGGGGCGCCTGGCGGTGCCGGCCCGGTACCGGGAGGCCCTGCACGAATGCTGCGGCGGCCAGCTGGTGGTCACCGTGGACCGGGAGTGCCTCCTGCTCTATCCCTTGCCGGCCTGGGAGGAGATCGAGCGCAAGCTCATCCAGCTCCCCACCTTCAACCCCAAGGTGCGCCGCATGCAGCGCCTGCTGGTGGGGCACGCCACCGAGGTGGAGCTGGACGGGGCGGGTCGCATCCTGCTCCCCCAGCCCCTGCGGGAGTTCGCGGGCCTGGAGAAGGAGGTGGTGCTCATCGGCCAGGGGCACCGCTTCGAGATCTGGAGCGCCCCCCTCTGGGCCCGGCGCCGGGAGGAGTGGCTGGCCCAGGAGGCCGAGGAGGAGGAGCTGCCGGCGGAGCTGGGCTCCTTGTCCATCTGAGGGGCGGGGCGAGGGCGTCCCCCGGCGGAGCCTGGAGGCAGGCATGAGCGCCGGGCACCGGCCGGTGCTGCTCCGGGAGGTCCTGCAGGCCCTGGCGGTGCGCGAGGGCGGCGTCTACGTGGACGCCACCTTCGGCCGTGGGGGGCACGCGGCCGCCGTCCTGGAGCGGCTAGGGCCCCGGGGCCGCCTCCTTGCCATCGACCGGGATCCGGAGGCGGCGCGCACGGCCGCCTCCTGGGCGGCGCGGGATCCCCGCATCGCCTGGCGGCAGGAGAGCTTCGCCATGTTGGAGCGCATCGCTGAGGAGGAGGGCGTGGCCGGTGCCGTCGCCGGGATCCTGCTGGACCTGGGGGTCTCCTCCCCCCAGCTCGAGGACCCGGCGCGGGGCTTCAGCTTCCGCCGGGAGGGACCCTTGGACATGCGCATGGATCCAGGCCGGGGCGAGAGCGCCGCGGCCTGGCTGGCGCGAGCCCCGGAGGCGGAGATCGCCCGGGTGCTGCGCCGCTACGGGGAGGAGCCGGCGGCGGGGCGCATCGCCCGGGCCATCGCGCGGGCCCGGGAACGGGCACCCCTGGCCACCACCTGGGAGCTGGCCCGGGTGGTGGAGGAGGCGGTGGGATCCGGGGCACGCGGCCGGCGGGTGCGCCACCATCCGGCCACTCGCACCTTTCAGGCCATCCGCATCCACATCAATAGGGAGCTGGAGGCCCTGGAGGCGGTGCTGCCCCAGGCGGTGCGGATCCTGGCCCCGGGAGGGCGGCTGGTGGTGATCAGCTTCCATTCCTTGGAGGACCGGCTGGTGAAGCGCTTCCTCAGGGAGGAGGCCCGCGGCCGCGTCCCGCCCGGGGTGCCCCTGCCCGCTGAGCGCATCCGCCCGCGGCTGCGTCTGGTGGGGCGGGCCGTGCGAGCCTCGGCGGCGGAGGTGGCCGCCAACCCCCGGGCCCGCAGCGCGGTGCTGCGGGCCGCCGAGCGCACGGCGGCCTGAGCCGTGGCCGCGGGGGGGCGCCTCGGCTGGGGGGGGCTTATGGCCCTGGCGCTGGCGGCCACCGCCTCGGCCCTGGCGGTGGCCTACGCCAAGCACGAGACCCGCCGGCTCTTCGTGGAGCTGCGGGCCCTGCAGCAGGAGGAGGAGGCCTTGCAGGTGGCCTGGGGACGGCTGGTCTTGGAGGAGGGGGCCTGGGGAACCCACGGCCGGGTGGAGCGGCTGGCCCGCGAGCGCCTGGGGATGGTGGTGCCTCCTCCGGAGCGGGTAGTGGTGGTGCGCCCGTGAGGGCCGGAGAAGGGCGGGCCACCCCCCTGCCGCCGAGCCGTCGCCGGCTCCTGCTGGCCCTCCTGGCCTTGGTGGGGGGCGTGCTGGCCTGGCGGGTGGTGGACCTGCAGCTCAGCGAGCGGGGCTTTCTCCAAGGCCAGGGCGAGGCCCGCACGGTGCGGGTGGTGGAGCTGCCGGCAGTGCGGGGGATGATCGTGGACCGGCGGGGCGAGCCTCTGGCGGTGAGCACGCCGGTGGATTCGGTGTGGGCCGATCCGGCCCGCCTGCTCCAGGCCCGCTCCCGCTGGCCGGAGCTGGCCCGGGCCCTGGGCCTGAGCGAGGCCGCGCTGCAGCGGCGGTTGGCGGGGCACGCGGACCGCTCCTTCGTTTACCTGAGGCGGCACCTGCCGCCGGAGCGGGCCCGGCGGGTGCTGGCCCTGGAGGTGCCCGGGGTGGGCGTGCGTCGGGAGTATCGCCGCTACTACCCCACGGGCGAGGCTAGCGCCCATCTGCTGGGCTTCACGGACATCGACGACGTGGGGCAGGAGGGCGTGGAGCTGGCCTACGACCGACGGCTGCGGGGCCGCCCGGGGGCAATGCGGGTGATCAAGGACCGTCTGGGCCGGGTGGTGGAGGTGGTGGAGCGACTCCGAGAGCCGGTGCCCGGCCAGACCTTGCGCCTCGCCGTGGACCGCCGGCTGCAGTACCTGGCCTACCGGGAGCTGAAGGCGGCGGTGCGCCGCCACCGGGCGGTGGGCGGCGCGGTGGTGCTGCTGGACGTGACCACGGGGGAGGTGCTGGCCATGGCCAGCCAGCCGGGCTTCAACCCCAACAACCGGGCCACCCTACGCCGCGCCGCCTTGCGCAACCGGGCGGTGACGGACGTCTTCGAGCCGGGCTCCACGGTCAAGCCCTTCACCGTGGCCGCCGCGCTCGCCAGCGGCCGCTTCCGGCCGGAGAGCCCGGTGGACACCCGCCCTGGTTGGTGGCGCATCGGCGGCTACACGGTGCGGGATGTGCGCAACCACGGCCTCATCAGCCTGCGGGAGGTGGTGGTGGTCTCCAGCAACGTGGGGGCGGGCAAGGTGGCCCTGGAGCTGCCGGCCCGGGCCCTGTGGGAGGCCTTCGCCCGGGTGGGGCTGGGCCGCCCGCCCGGCTCGGGCTTCCCCGGCGAGGCCGCCGGGCGCCTGCCCGATCCGGGGCGTTGGTATCCGGTGGAGCGGGCCAGCTTCGGCTACGGCTACGGGCTAGCCGTCTCCGCCCTGCAGTTGGCCCGCGCCTACGCCTGTCTGGCCGCTGGCGGCGTGCTGCGGCCCGTCTCCCTGCTGCGCTTGGGCGAGCCGCCTCCTGGGCGGCGGGTGATGGAGGCGGCCGTGGCGCGGGAGGTGACCGCCATGCTGGAGGAGGCCGTGGCCGCGGGCACGGGCACCGCGGCGGCGGTGCGCGGCTACCGGGTGGCCGGCAAGACGGGCACGGTGCGCAAGGTGGCCGCCGGCGGCTATGCCAAGGACCGCTATCGGGCCCTCTTCGCCGGCTTCGCCCCCGCCTCCCGCCCCCGGCTGGCCCTGGTGGTGGTCGTCGACGAGCCCCGGGCGGGGGGGTACTACGGCGGGCAGGTAGCCGCCCCGGTCTTCGCCCGCATCATGGAAGGGGCCCTGCGCCTGCTGGACGTGGCCCCGGACGACCTGCCCGGCCTCGGCGGGCGCCTGGCGGCGGTGGG
>WFXX01000267.1 GCA_015490395.1 Gammaproteobacteria bacterium
GCCTGGGCGGGGGCGGCAAGATCCAGCTCCCCTGAGCCGTGCGGGCTGCCCTCAAAGGGGCAGCTCCTGGTCCCAATAGGGGACGCCGGCGAAGCGCGCCGCCAGGAAGTCCACCAGGGCCCGCACCCGGGGCGAGAGGTGCCGGGTGTGGGGCCAGATGGCGTAGGCCTCCAAGGTGGGCCAGCGGTGGTCGGTGAGCACTGGCACCAGCTCCCCGCGTCGGATGGCCTCGTGCACCACGAAGGTCGGCCCCAGCACCAGGCCCAGGCCGGCGGCCGCGGCCCGGCACAGGAAGTCCCCGCTGTTGGCCCGCAGCACTCCCCGCACCCGCACCTTCCCCTCCCGTCCTCGGGGGTCGCGGTAGCGCCACAGGGCCGGATCGGGGAGGTTGGTATAGAGCAGGCAGGGCCGCTCGGCCAGCTCCTCGGCCCGGCGGGGGGCGCCGTGGCGCTCCAGATAGGCGGGGCTGGCGCAGACGCAGCTGCGGATGACCGCCAGGCGGCGGGCCACCAGCCGCGAGTCCGGGAGCCGGGCGATGCGCACCGCCAGGTCGTAGCCCTCCCGCAGCAGGTCCGCTTGCCGGTCGTCCAGGTCCAGCTCGAAGCGCACCTGGGGATGCTCGCGGGCGAAGTCGGTGATGGCCGGGGCCAGGTGGCGCAGCCCGAAGGACAGCGGCACGGTGATCCGCAGGGTGCCCTGGAGCCGGCCGTGGGCCTGGCTCACGGCCTGCTCGGCCTCCTCCAGGTCCTCCAGCAGCCGCCGGGCCCGCTCGTAGAGGCCCCGGCCGCTCTCGGTCAGCCGGAGGGTGCGGGTGGAGCGCTGCAGCAGCTGCGCCCCCAGCCGCTCCTCCAGCTCGGCCAGCCGCCGGCTCACCGCCGACTTGGCCAGCCCCAGGCGGCGGGCGGCGGCGCTGATGCCCCCGCACTCCACCACCCGCACGAAGGTGCGCAGCTCCTCGAAGCGGTCCACGGCCTGTTGCTTCCCCCGCAACGCTGGCCCCACAATAGGCTAACCCGTGCGTGGAAAGTCAACGTTCCGGACTCCTCAGAGGTCCACCCGCAGATGTGCGCCGGCCGCCAGGGAGAGCCAGCGCACCTGGTTCAGGCGGGTCCGCAGCAGCGTGATGCCGCCGGCGGTGCGCTGGCGCACCGTGTCCAGCCCTGGGCGGCCCCGCCAGCGCCGGAGCCTGGCCTGCAGCCCCACTCGCCAGCGGCCCGCCAGGGGCCGCTCCAGCTCCAGGCCGGCCTCTATCCCCCGGCCGGTGGTCTCGTGGATGAAGCTCACCGGATGGTCCCAGTCCTGGCGCAGGTTCCAGTCCCCGATGCCCTCGAAGTCCGCCCAATGATAGGAGGCGGTCAGGGAGAGGAAGCCCGCGGGGCGCCACGGGGCATCCAGGCGCAGCCCCAGCCAGGGTCCTTGCCAGCGGGCCCGGTAGCGGCTGTCCAGGCCCTCGATGGGCCCCAGGGGCACGGTGCCGTCGGTGACCGTCTGCATCCCGTCGGTGATGGTCAGGCGCTGCTCCCGCCGGGCCACGCCCGCCAGCAGCGTGAGGTAGCCCGGCCGGCCCTCGCCGGCCAGGGGTCGCCGCCAGGCCAAGGCGGCGCTCCAGTCCTGCACGGCCCCGCCGCCCCGGTTCTCGGAGCGGGAGTACTCCAGGGTGCGCTGGTCGCCCAGGTAGTCCGAGTCCCGGTTGAGGCCGCTGTGGATGCGCCCGTAGCCGCCCTGCAGGGCCAGCAGCCAGGGCCCCCTCAGGGGCACCGCCGCCCGGGCCCGGAACTCAGCGATGCGCAGCCGGCTCCAGATGAGCTCCGAGAGCACGTCGGGGCCGGTCCCGTCCAGGCTCCCGGCGATGTTCCAGTCCAGGCGGTCCTCCCGGGCCCCGGCCTCCAAGGCCAGGGCCAGCCAGGGGGAACGAGCGTCGGCGTCGGGGGTCGAGACCAGCAGGGCAAGGCCCAGCACCCAGGCGTGTGGTGTGGTGGCGAGCGATGGTGGACGGGGCATAGGGCTGCTCCGGGCTGCTGGGGGCGGGGAACGAGGGCCGTGGCCGTGAACCCGCCCCGGGCTGCGTTGTCTTGCCATTGTGGCCGGCCCCCACGGCAGCGCAAGGGCCTGCCGTGGCTGCTGGGGCGGCGCTTCAGGCATCGGCCCGGGGGGCCGATGCCTTGAGCGGGGGCCCGCAGCGAGGAGGTGCATCGCCCATGAGCGACTCCATGAGCGGCTCCGGGAATGGCCCGCGCAGGCCTTCAGGTGGAGGGCCGCCCCCGGGGGAGGCCGAGCTGCTCTCCCCCTCCACCGCCACGGAAGGCTGGTTCGCCCTGGTGCAAGAGGCCCAGCGAGAGGCCTCCCAGAATCTGGATGAGGAGCTGGAGAGCTACCTGGTCTTCCTGCTGATGCGCTTCACCCGCGAGCCGGGGCTGGCGGCCAGCGTGCTGGCCCTGGAGTTCCTGCGGGGCCTGCAGCAGGCTGGAGGCCTG
>WFXX01000268.1 GCA_015490395.1 Gammaproteobacteria bacterium
GGGGGGTTGTCGCGGGGCTCCGGCCCCCCCCGGCGGGGAGCCGCCCCCTGGTCGGCGGCCGCCAGGGGGCGGGCAGGCCAGACCAGCAGCACCTCCTGGCTGCGCTCGACGTGGGCGGTGGGCCGGGCTAGGACCCGGGCGAAGGGCCGGGTCGGGTCCCGTTCCACCTGCTCCACGGTGGCCACCGGGTAGCCGGCTGGGAAGCGCCCGCCCAGGCCGGAGGTCACCAGAAGGTCCCCAGGGCGCACATCGGCATTGTTCGGGAGGTGGGGCACCTCCAGGCGGTCCGGGGAGCCGGTGCCCACCGCCACCGCCCGCAGCCCGTTGCGGTTGACCCGCACCGGCACCGCATGGCTGGGGTCGGTGATCAGCATGGCCCGGCTGGTCAGCGGTGAGACGGAGACCACCTGCCCCAGCACGCCGTGGGCGTCTAGCAGGGGCTGGCCCACGTAGACCCCCCGCAGACCGCCCTTGTCTAGCACCACCTGCTGGGAGAAGGGCTCCAGGTCCACGGCCAGCAGCTCGGCGATGAGCACCCGCTCCCCCACCTTGAAGGAGGCATCAAGCAACTCGCGCAGGCGCCGGTTCTCCGCCTCCAGGGCGGCCAGCTTCTGCAGGCGGGCCTCCAGCAGCAGGGCCCGGGCCCGAAGGTCGGCGTTCTCCTCCAGCAGCCGCTGGCGGCTGGCCAGAGCCTCGTCCAGGGAGCGGCCCGCCTCCGCCGGCAGGCTGACCAGGTATTGCAGGGGGGTCACAGCCAGATCTAGCACGGCCCGCACGGTGTTGAGGTGCTGTTGGCGGTGGTCCAAGGTCATGAGCACCACCGAGAGCAGGGCGAACACCAGCAGCCGGGTGTTCTCCGAGGGCCCGTGTGCGAACAGCGGCTTGATGGCTGGCCTCCGGCCCGCCCCCGGGGCGGCTCACTCGATGAGGAAGACGTCGCCGCCGCCCTCCTCGATCATCTCCAGGGCCCGCCCGCCGCCCCGGGCCACGCAGGTGAGGGGGTCGTCGGCCACCACCACCGGCAGCCCCGTCTCCTCCATGAGCAGCCGGTCCAGGTCCCGCAGCAGGGCCCCGCCGCCGGTGAGCACCATGCCCCGCTCGGCGATGTCCGAGCCCAGGTCCGGGGGGGTCTGCTCCAGGGCGGTGCGCACCGCCCCCACGATGCCCGAGAGCGGGTCCTGGAGGGCCTCCAGGATCTCGTTGCTGTTCAGGGTGAAGCTGCGGGGCACCCCCTCGGAGAGGTTGCGCCCCTTGACCTCCAGCTCCCGCACCTCCTTGGCCGGGTAGGCGCTGCCGATCTCGTGCTTGATGCGCTCGGCGGTAGCCTCGCCGATGAGGATCCCGTAGTTGCGGCGCACGTAGTTGATGATGGCCTCGTCGAAGGCATCGCCCCCGATCCGCACCGAGCCAGAGTAGACGATGCCGTTGAGGGAGATGATGGCCACCTCGGCGGTGCCCCCACCGATGTCCACCACCATGGAGCCCCGGGCCTCGCTCACCGGCATCCCGGCCCCGATGGCTGCGGCCATGGGCTCCTCGATGAGGTAGACCTCCCGGGCCCCCGCCCCCGCCGCCGACTCCCGGATGGCTCGCCGCTCCACCTGGGTGGAGCCGCAGGGGACGCACACCAGCACCCGCGGGCTGGGATGGAAGAAGCGGCTCTCGTGCACCTTGTGGATGAAGTGCTGGAGCATCTTCTCCGTGACCGTGAAGTCGGCGATGACGCCGTCCTTCAGAGGGCGGATGGCCTGGATGTTCCCCGGGGTGCGCCCGATCATGGCCTTGGCCTCGGCCCCCACGGCGGCGATGGACTTCGGCCCCCCGGGCCCCCGGTCCTGGCGGATGGCCACCACCGAGGGCTCGTTGAGCACGATGCCCTTGCCCCGCACGTAGATCAGGGTGTTGGCGGTGCCCAGGTCGATGGACAGGTCGTTGGAGAACAGACCCCGGAGTCGCTTGAAGAACATTGGGGCTAGGGGGCTCCTGCGGAGGCCGATGGCAGCACGGGCGGTGCCCCGGAGGCCGGGGAGGCCCCGCGGCGGGCGTGCTAAATGTAGCAACCGCCCCCTCCCTTGGGCAAGGTGCCGGGGTGTGCTAACTTGGCGTGCTTCAAGCTTTGTCACGGCCGAGGTGTGGCCGGCGTCCCGGCCCGCCACGGCAGGCGGCAGTCGCTGAGGGAGGTGGCCGTGAACCTGGACCGTTCCAGCGTGGAGCGTATCGCTCACCTGGCCCGCTTGGCGCTGGCCGAGGAGGACGTGCCCCGCTACGTCCGGGACCTGTCCCGGATCCTGGACCTGGTGGAGCGCATGGGCGCGGTGGACACCCGGGGCGTGGAGCCCATGGCTCACCCCCTGGACATCCCCCAGCGCCTGCGCCCCGACGAGGTCACCGAGGAGGACCGGCGCGAGGAGCTCTTAGGCCTGGCCCCCCAGGCCGAGGCCGGGCACTTCCTAGTGCCTAAGGTGATCGACTGAGCGCGGGACGAAGGAGGACGGGGGCGGGCCCATGCACACCCGGACCATCGCCGAGCTCTCGGCCCTGCTGCACGAGGGGGCCGTGAGCGCCGAGGAGCTGGCGCAGGCCCTGCTCGAGCGCATCCAGCGCCTGGACGGGGACCTCAACGCCTTCATCACCGTCACCGCCGAGGAGGCCCTGGCCCAGGCCCGGGAGGCGGACCGGCGCCTGCGCTCCGGGGAGGCCACGCCGCTCACCGGCATCCCCATCGCCCACAAGGACATCTTCTGCACCCGGGGGGTGCGCACCTCCTGCGGCTCGCGCATGCTGGACCCCTTCGTGGCCCCCTACGACGCCACCGTGGTGGAGCGCCTGGCCGCGGCGGGGGCGGTGAGCCTGGGCAAGACCAACATGGACGAGTTCGCCATGGGCTCGTCCAACGAGACCAGCTACTATGGGCCGGTGCGCAACCCCTGGGACCCCGAGCGGGTGCCGGGGGGCTCCTCCGGGGGCTCGGCCGCCGCCGTGGCCGCCCGTCTGGTGCCCGGGGCCACCGGCACCGACACCGGCGGCTCCATCCGCCAGCCGGCGGCCCTGACCGGCATCACCGGCCTCAAGCCCACCTACGGGCGGGTCTCCCGCTGGGGCATGGTGGCCTTCGCCTCCAGCCTGGACCAGGCCGGCCCCATGGCCCGCACCGCCGAGGACTGCGCCCTGCTGCTGCAGGCCATGGCCGGCTTCGACCCTCGGGACTCCACCTGCGTGGACCGCCCGGTGCCCGACTACCGGGCCGCCCTGGCCGGGGAGGGAGACCTGAAGGGGCTGCGCATCGGGGTGCCCCGGGAGTGGCTGGAGGAGGGGCTGGACGGGAAGGTGCGCGCCTGCGTGGAGCGGGCCCTCCAGGTCTACCGGGACCTGGGCGCCGAGGTGCGCGAGGTGCGCCTGCCCAACGCCCACCTGGCCGTGCCCGTCTACTACGTGCTGGCCCCCGCCGAGGCCTCCTCCAACCTGGCCCGCTACGACGGGGTGCGCTATGGGCACCGCTGCCAGGACCCCAGGGACCTCACCGACCTCTACAAGCGCTCCCGGGCCGAGGGCTTCGGGCCCGAGGTCAAGCGGCGCATCATGATCGGCACCTACGTCCTCTCCGCCGGCTACTACGACGCCTACTACCTCAAGGCCCAGCAGGTGCGCCGCCTCATCGCCCAAGACTTCCGGCGGGCCTTCCAGGAGGTGGACCTCCTGGCCGGCCCCACCAGCCCCACCACCGCCTTCCGGCTGGGGGAGCGGCTGGACGATCCGGTGACCATGTATCTGTCCGACATCTACACCATCGCCGTGAACCTGGCGGGGCTTCCCGGCCTTTCCCACCCGGCCGGCTTCGTGGACGGGCTCCCCGTGGGCCTGCAGCTGGTGGGCGACTACTTCGAGGAGGCCCGGCTCCTGGAGGCGGCCCACCGCTTCCAGCAGGCCACCGACTGGCACCGGCGGGTCCCGCCGGGCTGCGCCTGAGGCGAGGGAGGGAGCTGCGCGATGGAGTGGGAAGCGGTCATCGGCCTGGAGATCCACGTCCAGCTGGCCACCCGGAGCAAGGTCTTCTCCGGGGCCTCCACCCGCTACGGCGCCCCGCCCAACACCCAGGCCTGCGCCATCGACCTGGGCCTGCCCGGGGTGCTGCCGGTGCTCAACGAGGAGGCGGTGCGCATGGCCGTGAAGTTCGGCCTGGCCATCGAGGCCGAGATCGCCCGCCGCTCCGTCTTCGCCCGCAAGCACTACTTCTACCCGGACCTGCCCAAGGGCTACCAGATCAGCCAATACGAGCTCCCCATCGTCCGTCACGGGCACGTGACCCTGCACCTGGAGGACGGCACGGCCAAGCGCGTGGGGATCACCCGCGCCCACCTGGAGGAGGACGCCGGCAAGAGCGTGCACGAGGGCTTCGGCGGGCTGACCGGCATCGACCTCAACCGGGCGGGCACGCCCCTTTTGGAGATCGTCTCCGAGCCCGACCTGCGCACCCCCCAGGAGGCCGCCGCCTACATGAGGAAGATCCACACCCTGGTGCGCTACCTGGGGATCTGCGACGGCAACCTGCAGGAGGGCAACTTCCGCTGCGACGCCAACGTCTCGGTGCGCCCCGTGGGCCAGGAGGCCTTCGGCACCCGCACCGAGATCAAGAACGTCAACTCCTTCCGCTTCATCGAGAAGGCCATCGCCTACGAGATCGAGCGCCAGATCGACATCCTGGAGGCCGGCGGGCGGGTGGTGCAGGAGACCCGCCTCTACGACGCCGCCAAGGGCGAGACCCGCCCCATGCGCTCCAAGGAGGAGGCCGAGGACTACCGCTACTTCCCCGACCCGGACCTCCTGCCCCTGGTCCTGGACGAGGCCTTCATCGAGGGGGTGCGCGCCACCCTCCCCGAGCTGCCCGACGCCAAGCGGGCCCGGTTCATGGAGCAGTACGGGCTCTCGGCCTACGAGGCCGGGATCCTCACCGGCGAGCGGGCCCTGGCCGACTACTACGAGCAGGTGGTGGAGGCCGCCGGCGGCGAGGCCAAGCTGGCCGCCAACTGGGTGCTCAGCGAGCTCCTGGGGGCCCTCAACAAGGAGGGCCTGGACATCGAGCGCTGCCCCCTCCCCGCCGGCCACCTCGGCGGGATGCTCCGCCGCATCCAGGACGGGACCATCTCCGGCAAGATCGCCAAGGAGGTCTTCGAGGCCATGTGGCGGGGCGAGGGGGACGCCGACGCCGTCATCGAGGCCAAGGGCCTGCGCCAGATCACCGACCCGGAGGCGATCGGGCGCATCGTGGACCAGGTCCTGGCCCAGCATCCCCAGCAGCTGGAGCAGTACCGGGCCGGCAAGGACAAGCTCTTCGGCTTCTTCGTGGGCCAGGTCATGAAGGCCACCCGGGGGCGGGCCAACCCCCAGCAGGTCAACGAGATCCTCCGCCGCAAGCTCCAGGGCTGAGGGGCCTCGGGAGGGACGGCATGCCCTTCAACCCCTACACCGTCATCCTCCTCGCGGCGGCCCTGGGCGGCCTGGGGGTGGCGGCCTGGGGCTGGCGGGTGCTGCAGCGCTCCCGGCGCGCCGCCCGCTGGCCCTCCGTGGAGGGCGAGATCGTGGAGAGCCGCCCCGGGGAGGGCTCGGAGCTGCTGCCCCGCATCGTCTTCCGCTACGTGGTGGACGGGCGGGAATACCGCAGCCCCTACCGTCTCCCCGAGGGGGCCCATCCCTTCTCGGACTACTCCAGGATCCTGCTTGAGCGCTATCCCGTGGGCCGGCGCGTTACCGTGCACTACGACCCCGAGGATCCGGCCCGGGCCACCCTGGAGCCGCCCCGGGTGGACTGGCTGCCCCTGGCCCTGGGCCTGGCGGTGGCGCTGGGGGCCATCCTGGCCCTGCTCCTGGCCTGAGCCCGGCGTGGGGCTCAGCGCCCCAGGGAGGCCTCCCGGAGCCTGGCGAAGCCCGCCACCACGAGGTGCCGGAAGCGCTCCAGGGGATAGGGCCGGCCGTCGCGCATCCCCGTCAGCTGCACGCACCAGGCGCCGTCCCCGTCCCTGCCCGCGGCCTCGGCCAGCTCCTCGGGGCTGAACAGCCACCAGGCCTCCAGCCGCGCCACGTGGAAGACGTGCCAGCAGCCGGCCCGGGGGCGGAGGGCGGCGAAGAGCCCTGCGTCCTCCGGACGCGCCCGCGCCGAGCTCGCCTTGATCTGCACGGGGACGAAGGCCCCCTCGCCCCAGCGCACCACCGCACCACCGCACCACCGCATCCACGCCCTGGTCCACCAGGGGCACGTAGGCCTCGAAGCCCTCCTCCAGGACCTGGGCCAGGAAGCGCAGCTCCACCGCCCGGCCGAAGGCCTGCCGCCGGTCCGCTCCGCTACCGGCCCCGCCTCGGCGCTGCTGTCCCACGTCCGCTCCTGCGCTGCGTCCCACCCAGGCAGCTTCCCATCCTGGTCTCAACGCTCCGGATAGAGCTCCTCGTGGTCGGGGAGCTCCCGCAGCCGATGTCGGGGACCGCTCGGGCCCCTCCTGATCGCGACCTCATCCAGCTCCTCCACCAGGCCCAGGGCCACGCTGGCCCGGCGCCGCACGGCCTCCGGGATCTCCCGCCAGCCGTAGCCGGCGGGATCCATGGGGCGGAAGCGGAACGAGCGGGAGACGAGGTTGCCCGGGGTCAGCTCCCGGAGCATCCTGCGCTGGGCGCGCTCCATGGCCTCCCGATAGACGGGGCAGGCGGCCCCGCCCCCGGTGAGGAACACCGGCAGGTGGCTCTCCCACACCCGGTTGCCCCGGGCGCCGTGACGGGCGTTGGTGCAGGTGGGCTTCAGGACGCTCGTGTAGAGCCGGCGCGACAGCGCCTCGGCGAAGGCCTCGTCCCGGCGCCTCACCTGGGCCGGCGGCAGGTTGCGGAGGCGTGCGAAGGTCTCGGCCCGCTGGCACGGCTCGGCGGCGTCCTGCAGCGGCGGCGCCCCGGTGCCCCGGGTGCGGTGCTCGGCGAGGGCCCAGGTGCCATAGGGCTTCACCATCTGGTAGAGCAGCACCACCACCTGCCGGGGTCCATCCGGATCCGCCGGCCTGCCCAGGGAGAAGGTGGCGGCGTCCACCGTGCCGGCGCCCACGTCCAGCAGGGCGTGCACCCCGTCGTGGGTGACCTGCCCGGTGGCCGCGTAGCCCCCGAGCTGGGCCACGAGCTCGGGCAGCACGGCGGCCTCGGCGGCCAGCCCCAGCTCGGCCGGGGAGCGACGCACCGCCCAGGCCTCGTGGAGGGCCACCTCGTCGATGGCCGGGGAGCCGGCCAGCCACCAGGCGGCCTCGGCGAGCTCCCGGAAGCGGCGCCTCCTGGCCTCGTTGCGGTAGGCCTCGGTGGGGCAGCCGATGGCCAGCTCCCAGGCGAGCAGCCGGTGGCGCGCCAGGGGCCCCAGGTCGGGGTTCCGGTAGAGCCACGCCCTGGCATAGCGGATGACCCAGGCCAGAAAGCCGGCCGCGAGCCGGAAGGCGTCCCCGTCGGGCGGCCCCGCGGGCTCGAGGAGCGGAAGCTTGAGGTCGCAGCAGGTGCGCTCCGGATGGCCCGGGCCCGGGAGGAGCCGGCTATCCTCCCAGTGGACCGCGCCGGGCAGGCAGGCCGCCGCCGCCTCGCCCTCCTCGCCGCGCCGGCCCGCCCTGCCGATGAGGCCTTCCCAGGAGACCACGGCGCGGTGCTCGCCCCCCACCCGCAGGGCGGCCTTGGTGAAGGCCGTGCCGAAGTCGATGCCGAGCTGCACGCGGAGCCTCCGGGGGCCCCCTCCCTCGGGGTGCTCCAGGCTGCGGCCGGCCTCGATCCAGGCGGCCGGGGCCGGCCAGGGCCTTCCCCCGCTCGGCGGCCTGGCCCAGTGGGGCCCGCCGGCATCCCTGCCTCGCGGCCCCTGCGAGGCCGCCGCCACGGCGGGAGGTGGCCGGTCCCGGGGGACGGGGCCCGGCCCCGACGAGCCGTTCCCTGGCTCCGGAGGCCCCGATGGCCGTGGCCGTGGGCGGCCTCCCTCGTCTTCCTTCGTGTCAGGGCGCTGGCGCTGGCGTGTCCACCAGGTCCGCAGCTGCTCCTTCCAGTCCATGGTCGCCCACCTCCACCACCGCGAAGCAGAGCTCGCGGCGGTCTTCCCTGAAC